>CAMTVU010000001.1:0-16052 GCA_947085245.1 uncultured Chitinophagaceae bacterium
TGAAGAAACTACCCGGGCAGATTTACTTATGGATAAAATCCTGGGTGATGATGCTGAAAACAGAATGAGGGCTGCACAGTTCAGCAAAGCAATTGGTTTGGAAAAAGAATGTGCTGATGCTGATATGGATTATATGGTGAACGCATCCCTGATGCAAAACATTTCACCTGCCACAAGCAAAGATGCAGATCAAATGATTGATGACCTCTTAGTTAAAAACACTTTCAAAAGCATTCTTCCTGATGCTGCATATTCAGCAGACAAGAGCATGGATGAGATGATGAAAAACAGTAATTAAATTTTTCTCATAGCAGTTGATTTTAAAAACAGGGTTGATTTTCATCAACCCTTCTTTTTTTGTTAAGCTTTCTGTAATTACAGGATCGGTAATTATTTGTTACAAATTGCTACGTAAATTCAGTACTTAAAAAAACGGATAATGAAATTGCTTCTTTCTTCTTTTCTGCTGTTATTTTTTGCAGGTACAATACATGCACAACAAGTAGTGAATGAAGCCATTATTCAAATGAAAACAGAAACAACCGCAGCCGAAGATGCACCGCCTCCCCCACCGGGTGGTGAAGGACAAATCATGATGCGTTTTGGCGATGGCGAAATCAAATCAAAAATGTATTTCAAAAATGGAATGACCAGGATTGAAAGTGATATGGGCATGGGCACCAGCCAAATAATTGTTGACAGTAAAACAAAAACCACCACAACCCTCTTTGAAGCTATGGGTCGTAAAATGGGCTTTTATTCCACTGATGAAGATCTGCAGCAAATGATGAACGGCAGAGACTCCGGCCGCCAGGTTGTACAACAATTCAACCCCGAAGTGTTTATTGAATACCTGAGTGAAACAAAAAAAATTGCAGGTATGATTTGTAACAAAGCACTTATCCGTTATAAGAACCGTAAAGATGAAGAAGTGCAGCAGGTTGTTTGGTACAGTCCCGATTTTATGCTGGGTGAAGGTTTTCGATTGAGAGATATGATGCGGGTGGCAAGCGTTCCGGGCTTAAATAAACTCAAAGGATTTCCAATGGAGTTTGAAACTACAAGACAAAACGGATCCAAAGTTCATTACCAGGTAACAAAGGTGGAACTGAATGCCAAAGTGGATGATAAAACATTTGTGATTCCAAAAGATTATGACATCAAACCCATGCGTGAAATGAACCAGGGTGGCGGAAGAAATGGCGAATTTCAGATACGGGTGAACGGATAATAAAATACTATTTTGGAAAATGAGCCCTGCTTTAGCGGGGCTTTTTATTTTCAGATCGAATAAGAATCTGCAATATCAAAAGCGTGGCTCATTTCATTTATTTTTGCGGCTCAACTCAACAGCATGGCAATTCAGCAACAGATACAACAGGCAGCAATTGACAGTTTGGAAAAACTGTATGGCAAAACTTTTACAGCAAAGGATTTTCAGATCAATAAAACCAAGCCTGAGTTTGCAGGTGATTATACCATTGTTTTATTTTCTTTACTGAAACCGCTTTCAAAAAGCCCGGATGCATTGGGAAATGAACTGGGGAAACATCTTACAGAAAACCATGCTCAGATGTTTACATCGTTCAACATCATCAAAGGATTTTTAAATCTTACCGTTGCTGACAGTTACTGGATTTCTGTTCTCATCAACAACTACAACAATACATCTTTTGGAAGAGGTGAAGCAAAACATAAAAAAGTGATGATTGAGTATTCATCACCCAACACCAACAAGCCTTTGCACCTTGGTCATTTACGGAATAATTTTTTGGGATGGAGCATTGCAGCAATCATCAAGGCCAATGGATATGATACGGTGAAAACCTGTATTGTAAATGACCGTGGAGTGCATATTTGCAAAAGTATGATTGCATGGCAACTGTTTGCAAGCGGCGCCACACCTCAATCAACCAACACAAAAGGCGATCATTTTGTGGGTGATTATTATGTGAAGTTCAACGATGAATATAAAAAGCAGGTGGAAGAACTGATTGAAGGCGGAATGAAAAAAGAAGATGCTGAAAAAGAAGCGCCCATCATGAAAGCAACACAACAGATGCTGCTCGATTGGGAAGCAGGCAAACCCGAAGTGATGGAACTGTGGAAGGAAATGAACAGCTGGGTGTACGCAGGTTTTGATGAAACATACAAACGCATTGGCAGTGATTTTGATAAAATTTATTATGAAAGCAATACCTATCTGCTGGGAAAGAAAACGGTACAGGAAGGATTAAGCAAACATGTATTCATTCAAAAAGAAGATGGCAGTGTTTGGATTGATTTAACAGCCGATGGCCTTGATGAAAAAATTGTACAACGTAAAGATGGCACTTCGGTTTACATCACACAGGATATTGGCCTGGCACAACAGAAATATGAAGAATATAAAATTGATCAGAGCATTTATGTAATAGGTGATGAACAAAACTATCACATGAAAGTTCTTCAATTGATTTGTAAAAAGCTGGGGCTTCCTTATGCCGATGGTATTTATCATTTAAGTTATGGCATGGTGGAACTGCCTACCGGCAAAATGAAAAGCCGTGAAGGAACGGTAGTTGATGCGGATGATCTGCTGGATGAAATGGAAAACGTAGCCCGAAAAAAAACAGAAGACCTGGGCAAGGTGAAAGACTTTACTGCAGAAGAATTGAAAGAACTGTACAAAACCATCAGCCTCGGTGCATTGAAGTTTTATTTACTGCGTGTTGACCCGATAAAGAAAATGATTTTTAATCCTGAAGAATCTATTGACTTTCATGGCTACACAGGACCTTTCATTCAATACACACATGCAAGAATTAAATCAATTCTAAGAAAGGAAAAGGCACAAGACTCAAGTATAATACAAGGCACAGGATTGTTGCCATTAGAAAAAGAGTTGCTGATTGAGTTGGAGAATTATCCAACTGTTATTGAACAGGCTTGTAACGAACATGACCCATCGCACCTTGCCAACTATATTTATACTATTGCCAAAACTTACAATTCATTCTACACAGAACATTCAGTAATGAAAGCAGAGAGTGAAGAGAAAAAGCAATTACGTTTATTCATTTGTGAACTTACAGCAAATGTAATTGCAGGAGGCATGCAATTGCTGGGAATAAAAGTTCCTGAGAGAATGTAATTTAAGAGGTGACACCTTTCGAAAAGGTGTCACCTCTTAAAGAATTGAAAGGTGTCACCTCTTAAAAAACTGACTGAAATCAGATATGCCATACTTTGGAAGTATGGCATATCTATTATTTTAAAAATAAGTGGAAAACCCCAACTGAATTCCTGCAAGTTTTGCCGGAGGATTACCTAAAATATCTTTTTGCCAGTTGTAACGATAGTTTAAACGGATAACCGTTTGCGTAGTTGGCCTCCAGCTAACAGCCGGCACAATGGAGAAAACATGATCGCTGATATTTTCACCGGTTGATTTAAAATTTCCTTTATTCCAATCAACATATTCCAGCCGCAGAGCAGCATTTAATACCGCTTTCTCAAATCCAAACATTTGTTTATTTATAACAGGCTGAACAAAATCTATAAAACCACCTTGCTGCTTGCGCCCAAATTGTTCGGTGTAAGCAGAAGAAACATCCACATGTATCCAGGCCCATTCAGCATTAACAGCAGTTTTAATTTTTGAAACCGTTGTATTGAAATCAACAGCAAACACATTCACTCTTCTTTTTTTATCCAGCGCCAAACCATCTTCTTCAAATTTATTATACACCCCACCCATATAACTCAATCCCAATTCGCCAACCTTCCTGTTTTTAATTGCTGCTTTTGCTGTTAATAAAGGCATGCCGTTAAAACTTTCTTCAAAACGGTTCCTGTTTGTTTTGCTTGCAGGAAGAAATGTTTTGTTTTCTGTATTGCTGATAATCTGATCATCAAAACCATTCGTTAGATATACTTCGTATGCATACACCCAATCTTTTGTATATTTTTTTCCGTAGATACCAAACCCAACATTGCTCCATGTAGCAGGCAGCATTTGTGTTGCAGCCATGGGCCTGTCAACAAATTCCCATTTCGGTCCATCATGATTTTGATTAAAGGAACCAATTGGGTTCATAATAATGCCGCCCCTGAAATTCAGCAGTGGAGAAAACTCAACATCCAATGATGCAAATTCAATATTGATTTCTTTGGTGCCGTCTTCAAATTCAATTTCGGTTAAAAATTTAATGCGCTTGTAAATGGAAGAAGCAACAAACAATGTTAACCGCCGCATCTGGAATTGATGCCCTTCTGTTACGCCATCTTCTCCCAGGTATTGATAATTCGCTTCAGCATAACCTCCTAAGGCAACAGGCAACTTGCCCATTTGCAGAAAAGGACGATTGTAAACAGCATCCATATTCATCTGCAACCCGGAAGTATCTTTTGGCACTCTGCGTAAAAGTGAAGTATCCATTTGAGCTGTGCCGGCGGCAGCACTTAAAAGCAATAGAATGATGTGTAGTATTTTTTTCCTGTTCATATTGTTTGCATATCAATAAAGAGATCAATTTCATTTACCGTTACCCTGAATGTTCTTAGATTTTTATCAGCAGGGCCATGGGTAACCTGGCCATGATTGTTAAACTCACTGCCATGTGCAGGGCATTGTAAATAATCGCCCGATGCCTGCAGTTCTGTTCCCTGGTGTGTGCACCGCATATACAAAGCAGTATATTCCATTTCATTGAACCGGTAAACACAAACCGGATATTGCAATGTATCATTGCGGATAATAATAAATGAACGATAGCTTACGCCGTTCTTCTTTGTAATTTTAAATTCATCTTTATGAATCAATAAACCATCTTTCTCCACCTTACCCGAAACATACCGGGTAGATTGACAGGAGCCAAGCACCGCAGCCATTGCAGTAACAGACAGGCAGGCTGTACATGTATTTACAATAAAATCTCTTCTGTTCATTTAAAACTTTTTAATAACAGGGTTAAAGTGATTTCAGAAATTGGATGAGCTTTTGTTTTTCACCTGCTGTCAGTTGCTGAAAATTCAGTTTGCTTTGCTGCCCTTCACCTCCGTGCAGTACCATTGCTTCTTCTATACTTTTTGCTCTGCCATCGTGTAATAAAAAGTATTGTCCGCCTTGTGAATTTTTAGATAATCCCAAGCCCCATAAGGGTGGGGTGCGCCACTCAGATGTGAGCGCCGAACCTTCGGTGTAACCATCATCCAAACCAACTCCCATATCATGCAATAACAAATCAGAATAAGGAAAAATAACTTTGTTTGATAAAGAAGCGATTGATGAAAAGCCGGTAGTTAATGAAGGCGTATGACATTTAGCACAACCAATATTTACAAATAATAAACTTCCTGATTGCACTTCTGCATCCTTTTTATTTCGTTGAACAGGTGCTTTTAATGTTTGCAGATAAAACACAACATTGTTTACTGTTTGTGTTGAAACTTCCGGATCAATTTTAAGCCCTGTATAAGTATCGTATGGTTCAAAGATGGAAGTAATACCAATGTCCTGGTTGTAAGCTCCTGCTGTTTGCTGCAACAAATTAAATACAGCTGCTTTTTTACCAAAGCGGCCAATATATTTTCCGTTTTGAATAACCGAACCCGGACGGATCGTTACATAAGCAGGCAGGTTAACCCAGTTTACCCTGCCCGAAATGCCATCGTTATTTATATCATTTTCATCGGCAAGTGCAAGAATTGTTGCATCTGTAACAGCTTCTAAAAAACCAAGTCCGGTATTTGCCGGAGGCATAAATTTTGAAAAGGTAGCCCCGGCAGGAATTTTTTCTGGTTGAAATCCCGGAATAGCAAGGTGCTGTAATTGCGGACCACCTGCATTTAAAAATTGATTTCCACTTGCATCCTTTTGCCCAAAACGGGTTAGCGCTGTAAAGGGATGTCCTTTACCATCACCTGCGTGGCAAGAGCCGCAGGAAGTTGCAACAAATATTGGCCCCAGTCCATTTGCTACGGTAAACACATCGTTATTAAACGCATTATCTCCGGCAATAAACCTCGCATTCTCCTCGGGGGTAAGACCCTCAACAGGGCCATCAAGGATTTCATCGTCGGCCGGGGCTTTGGGTAATATTTTTGTACAGGAAACATAAACTGCTGCTGCCAGCAAAAAACCCAACACAATTCGTATCTGCTTTTTCATTGCTTAAAATATGCATTTAATTTTTAGACTTGTCTAAATTATTATTTAGTCAAATATAGAAATTATTTTAAACTAATGAAATTATTTTTTTGCAGAAAAATTCCAGCCTATCCACCCAAAAGCAGCAAGAGCAACAAGTGCAGCAGCTGCAAAAACTACGGCAGGGCCAAATTTGAGCCATAATAGGCCCGCTAAAGAACTGGCAATAAGCGCAGCAATACTTTGCAGGCCGGTATAAAGCCCGATGGCAGATGCGGTTTCAGTTTTTGGCACAAGATTGCTGATCCATGCTTTGGCAATTCCTTCGGTGGAAGCCGCATAAATGCCATAAAAAAAGAAGAGCATCCAGAAAATGGGAATAGAAGAAGAGGATGCAAACCCAAAGTAAGTGATGCTGAAAAAAAGCAGCCCTGCCAGGAAAATATTCTTCATCCCTATTTTATCAGCAAGTTTGCCCAATGGAAAAGCAAATAAAGCAAACACCAAATTGTAAAAAATATAAACGGCAATCACCATCGTATCGGGCAAACCTGCTTCTTTCATTTTTAATAACAGGAATACATCTGAACTGTTGAACAATGCAAACATCAACAACCCGATCAGTAATTTTCTGTACTTAAAAGGAGCTTCTTTCCAGTACCTGAATGTTTGATGAAATGGAATGGCTTTTTTTGCAGCATGTGTTGTTTTCTTTTCTTTTACCAGCCATGTGAAAACAACCGCAGCAATGCCGGGTATAAATGCAAGCAGAAAAAGTGTTTTGTATGCACCGGGATAAAAGTATAAATAAACCAGTGCAGTTAATGGCCCCAATACAGCGCCAAACGTATCCATCATGCGGTGAAACCCAAATACAGTTGCTTTATTGGCTGTATCCGTTTCATCGCTCAGCAATGCATCACGGGGAGCTGTGCGTAAACCTTTGCCTGCCCTGTCAATAAATCTTGCAGAAAAGATCCACCATAACTGTGTGCTCAAAGCAAGCATTGGTTTTGAAACAGCGCTGAATAAATAACCCAATCGTACAAAAGGTAAACGCTTACCGCTTGCATCACTCATTCTTCCAAAATAACTTTTACCCAGGCCGGCTACTGCTTCAGCAAAACCTTCAAGAATACCAATTACCAAAACAGAATACCCAATGCTTTTGAGATAGACCGGCATAACAGGATATAGCATTTCACTTGCCATATCAGTAAATAAACTGACGAAGGAAACGATCCAGATGGTTCTTGTAATTGGTTTAAGAGCATTCATGTTGCAATACAAATATAATACCATCTTGATTTACTAAGTAGTCCAACGGACTACGTGGAAATCTTAGATGGTATCCCGCCTTTCGGGACAGGTTCTGCCGACAGAAAACTGATTGGACTATTTACATCTTATATTCGGTATAAGTGAGCAGGAATACTTATAATACCAAATTGAAGAGTTATTTAGCCTTGCCGGCAGGCAGGCCCAATAATGTCTTTCAAAATTTCATACTTGTATAATACCGCCCTAAAGTAAATGATTGGACTAAAATATATTTCAAAGCGGTATAAAAAGAAAGTCTGCCCGGAGTTGGCAGACTTTCATAAGTTATTTACAACAATCTTTCTTTCGAAAGAGTGAAAGTATAAACAACAATATTGATTTAATCACTTTCATTTTAGTGATGGGCACATTTACCTTCTTTTCCTTTACAGCAATCTGCTGCTTCTTTCTTGCTGTGATCTCCACCTTTTTCACATTTCATACCTGCGCAGCAACCACCTTCTTTGGCACAGGTTCCGTTTGCACAGCAATCCGTTTTTCCATCCATCTTCTTGCAACATTCTTTATCGCCTGTGCATTTACCATCTTTCATGCAGCATGCTTTTGCTTCGCCCATGCCATGCTTTTTGCAACAGTCGTTGCCTTTTTCACATTTCATACCTGCGCAGCAACCACCTTCTTTGACGCATGTACCGTTTGCACAGCAATCCGTTTTTCCATCCATCTTCTTGCAGCATTCTTTATTGCCTGTGCATTTACCATCTTTCATGCAACATGCTTTTGCATCACCCGTAGCTGCATTTTTACGATCATACTTACAGCACTCATGCAGTTCATTGTACGCTTCATCACTTCCTGTGTAATTCACATTGTCATACCCAGCATCGGCAATACCTTTTTGAATTTTATCAACGGAGGTTTCAGTTGATGCATAATTTACAGTCATCATCTTTGTGTCAACATTCCAGTTGGCATAAGAAGCGCCGTTGTTTTTTGCAGCGCCTTCAATGGTTTTTTTGCACATACCGCAATTACCCCATACTTTGAAGCTTGCTGATTTTGTTTGTGCGTATGTACTTAAAGAAAACACAAACAGGAAAATAAATGAAGCAATAAATTGTAATGATTTCATTTGAATGATTTTTATTGTTTTTTAATTGCCAGATAATATGCCCTTGAAACTATTCATCCCGGTTGGTAACGCCTTTTTGGCGGGATGGGCATTTCATCTTGTTATTTTTTTATTTCTTTCTGATTGAAAGATTTGAGAATGATTAATGACAGATACCGGATAAGTTCAGCTCCGGGCTGAACCTGTTCAAAATAATTCAGTTCGTTCTAAATACGAAAAACATTCACATCCAGGTAAACTTTGTTCAATACTTTGGGAGGTGGAGAAATATATTCAACTGACGGGGCTGCTGACACTCCTTGTTCTGCTTCATACAAAAGAGTGAATTGAACAGGAGCCTGTGTACTTACAGAAGCAAGATCAAATAAGCAGGTTGAAGCTTCATGTAAATCATTCAGCTTTACTTTTTTTACATCAACCCGGCAGCAATTGCTTTCTGTATTTTCCATACTGCAAATATTGCTGGTTTGTTTCTCATGATCTGCATCATGACCAAAACTGACAGAAGAAATCCGTCCCATACAATAATGAATATTCACTATCACACCACTTGTAACGGCGAGGTAGAAAACTGCAATGAAAGATATGAGCACTTTCTTTATCATGAACAATCAAAGATAGAAATTAGAAACGAATACATTTTGAGTTTAATCAGTTAACAAAACCCCAAAAGATACCAAAGCGCACAAAGAAGCCGGGAGAAGGTTGCAGTGGAGTAACCATATTATTATTTAAAAATCCAAAAGAGGGGCTCAGCTCAACTGTGTTCAAATTTTCGGCCCTGATAAACAAATACAGGCTGCGAATCCTGAAATGCAGATAAGCAGCAATATCGGGCAGGTTTTTAATGGTTTGTGTATTCTGCAAAAAGAATTGACCAAGTACAGGCGAATATCCATCGGCTTTGTAGGGTGTATGATAACGCAGTTCAACACCTGTACTTAAATTAAGGTTCTTAAAAAATCTTCCTTCATAAGCAAAGCGGTTTCTTGTAAATACAAGCGGTAGGTTTACAGGTGCATTGGCTGTTGCCTGCTGCACATAAATCTCCGTGTACCAGTTCCAGTATTTACGGAAGGTGAATTGTTTTTGCAATTGCAGTTGAAGTACATTGAACAGTGTTGCCTCCTGGTTGGCCTGTGTATAATTTTTATAATAGATATAGTTACCGGCCAGGAAATATTTTGCAGCAACAGATAATCGTTGTTGCGGCAATTCATATAATGCTGAGGCAATGGTTGTGTTTTCTTTATTGAAACTGGTGTTACCGATATTGAATTTTTTGAAATTGCTCTGATCATCATGAATAAAAGAAGGCGTGCGGTTTACATTTTGAAACCCTAATGTGAGATAACCCAGCTTCTGCCCAATCAGTCGTTTTAAAGATGCCAGTACATTGTAATCGCCGCTGTTTAAACCGGCCAGGTAAAATGTTCCCGCCAGTTCCATATCCCATTTTTTATTTTTTGTTTTATTGCGGTACTCACCGTTGAGATAAAGATTGCTGTAAGAAGGTTCGTTCACTCCAAAATCAGCGCCGAGGTTTTGAAATCCTGCTGCAGCTTTTATAAACTGCTGTTGATTTTTAATATCAGGAAAAGAATAGATAGCAGCTTCATTGCTGAATGTTTTCCAGAAATCTTTTAAGCCAAACGCAGCAGGAAGACCGGTTAAATTATACAGCAGCCTGTAACCTGCCGTATCAACTTTTATATCGAGATATTGAAATGAATAACGATTGTATTGCAGTGTATGCTGAAACCGAAACCGGGGATAAAACAGGTAAACCACACTTGTATCAGTAGTTACTGAATCTTTCTTACCCAAATCATAATGATGACGCAGTAAAATATTTGTTGTACTATACCTGTTGCCCGTATTAATGGTGTTACTTAACAGTCCTTGTCTTTCATATTCTGTACCACCAAGATTGGTAGGAATGTTAAACCGTTCTTTAAAAGCGGGGGTGCTGTCAAGCAGGCTCACATCTTTTAACCCGCCATTCTCCGTTGCACCAATTTTATTTCCGGCAATAATAAAGTATGCAGTATATCTTCTGTTGGGGGTAGTGTACCATGTATTAAAAAGCAGGTTGCTGTGGTTGTTCTTTTGATTACGGAAAACACCCGGTGAATTAATGAGGTTAAACTTAAATGCAAAATTCCAGTTGTAACGAACATTTTGCGTATGAAGCACTCCAATGTTCTGCTCGGCTTTTGTGCCCAGCACATAAGACAGTTGCGTGTAAGGACCAGTAGTATTAAAAAACTTTGTTTCAAACACATCAGGTATATAAGCATCATAGGCATGAAAACCATGATCCCAACCCGGTTTCATATTGGGCGAGAACAATAATGAACGGGTGGCGGCACCCGTGTTGCCCAGAAAAATACTCGTCCATGGAACAGGCCATCGCTTGCTGAAATCATTAACCGATGAATCAATAAAATAAAAACGGGCTGTATCTAAAAAACGATAAGCAATGGTTGCCGAATCTTCATGACCTGTACGGTGCAGCAATGAATCTTTAAAAGGCCCCGAACCTCCGCCACCGCCACTTCGGGCACCCATTGCGCTGCCTCCCATAAATCCACCGGGAATATTTTGCATGAGGTTGCGGTTTCCGCTGGGCCGCTGCGCCATAACAGAAAATCCGATCAGTAAAAAAATAAGTAACCAACCAAAACGGGGCATACAATAAAAACGGGCTTTAATAGCCCGTGTAAAAGTAAATGAAATGAGATTGTACAACTATAAATTGATCTTAAAGTTCCATGATCAGTTGTTTTACAATAGCGGTCATCTTGGGTTCTGCTGCTTCTGCAGCCTCCAGCACTTCTTCGTGTGTAATTTTATTCTGTTCTTCACGGATACCAATATCGGTGATTACACTCATGGCAAAAACAGGAATACCCATGTGCACTGCCACAATTACTTCAGGAACGGTACTCATTCCTACTGCATCGCCACCCAAAACATGAATCATTTTATACTCACTCCGTGTTTCAAAAGTTGGACCGGTTACGCTCACATACACACCTTCTTCCACTTTAATATTCAATTGTGCAGCAATGGCCTTTGCTTTTGTAATAAGGTCTTTTTTATAAGGCTCACTCAAATCAGGAAAGCGTGGGCCGAATTCATCCAGGTTTTTCCCTATCAATGGATTAACGGCAAACTGGCTGATGTGATCTTTTATAATCATCAGCTCCCCTACTTTATACGCCGGGTTCACTCCGCCAGCTGCATTGCTGAGGATGAGTGTTTTGATGCCAAGATATTTCATTACACGGATGGGATACACCACATCCTGAATGGAATACCCTTCATAATAATGAAAACGACCAGCCATCACTACTACTTTCTGCCTGCCTATTGTCCCAAACACTAATTTGCCTTTATGCCCTTCAACCGTTGAAACCGGGAAATGCGGAATATCATTGTAGCTGATTTCTTTTTCAATATTCATTTCTGCTGTAAAATGCCCCAGCCCGCTGCCCAGCACCACACCTACAGTTGATTCTTCCTGATATTGATTACGGATAAAGGCAACGGTTTCGATAATCTTCTTTAATGTATGGCTCATTGGTTTTTATTAAGTCGACAAATATATTGTTTTAAAATCAGGTACAAACTAAGCATGCTCAAAAAAAGAGGCCCGCTATTTATCAATAACGGGTCTCTTATATAAGCTGTTTGTGTAGTTTAGCGCTGAATAATTATCTGCCTTATTACAATATGCACTCCATTTGTTACATGCACATTATACACATCATTGGGTAAATCAAACACATTCACAGATGTTGATTGAACGCCATTGCTGAATTGAAGTTGTTTTTTGAGATGGCCCAGTTTATCATATACTTTAATTTCTTTGATCCGCATCCACGCTGGGTTGGTAACGCCGTTCTGCTGCATGGCATTAACATCAACAGAAACATTCAATTGGTTTTGTGCCGGGTTGGGTGATGTAATAACCCTTAATGGAACACCGCCACCTCCGCCGCCGCCGGAAACAGAACGATAATATATAGCTCCTGATGTTGTGCCGCAAGAATTGGTTGCAGTACCATAAAAGATGGCTGTTTTATCTACTTGTGTAAAGAAAAAGCTAATGGCACCGGTCGTACTATTATAGTACCAATTGAAAGACGGATCATCTGTACTTACTGTCCAGCTTTCTGTTGCTCCCGGGAAAGGATTTGTTTGGATTGTATATTGTGTTGCAACATTTACATCTATATATGTTGGAGGGGTAAACCGTGGAGGTTTCGGAAAACGAAGATCAAGATCAGGTTTGCCAATTGCAATTGTTTTTGCTATTGAAAGTGTTTGATTTGTACATGGTACGCTTATATTGGCTGTTAATGTAACACGCCCATACCCCGTTGCAGTTACCTGAACAACATTGCCGGTACTGTTACTTGGTATAGACGCAGCATTGGGTGAGATAAGTGTATTTGATAAAACCCAGTTTACTGTTAATCCACTACCCCCAGGATTAACCGAATAGTTTTGTGTTCCGGTACAAAAAGCAGATACGCCATCCATTGAGAAGATTGTAGAGCTGCAGGATTGTGCATCCTCGCAATTAATAACAGAGTTATCCCTGTTCTCCATTTCATTATACATCCATTGCGACTGCCTCTTTGTAAAATCTGCATGTTCGTAATTGTATAGAGTTGCTGCAACACCATTAACAGAACCGGTAAATGATTCGTTGGCAATATAAGTTTTAGCAGTTGAACCGGCCGTTCCATTTATAGGGAAAATATAGGATTGATTAAACGTTATAAGAGAAACATTTTGTAAGTCTAAAGAACTGTTGATAGGTACGGTAGTAAAAATATCCTGTTGAAAAGGAACTGCAAGATTAACGGAGACATTTGAGTATGAAATAAGAACTAAAAACGGCTTAATTACACCATCCCAAAAATTAGAAATATACCAATCATTAACATGATAAGGATAAGTAACATATTGATTAAGACCTCCCGATCTTTGCAATGCAGAAGATGTTCCTCCCGGTATGCAATCATAGGGAATTAAACCAACAGGTGATTGTCTTGACTTTTCATCCGTGGTTTTCCATCCTGTACCTATAGCACCCCAAAACAATCGGATATTTCTTTCCATTTTAACGTATGATATTCTATTTGTTGCACCTTGTTGAGGTAATGCTCTGATCTCTACTGTCAATTTATATTTTGATGTAACTATTCCAAACGCAACCCATCTTGCAGTTCCTACATTTCCACTGGTAGTTGAAAGGATAGTACCTGGCTCCATTACCCATTTAGCACATTGCGATCCTTGAGAAATTGCCTTAAACTCATAAAGAGGAGGTGTAGATTGTCTTTGTGCATCTGTAAAATCAACCATAGTTCGATATGAACCGGCGGGAGTAAAAAAAGTATTATACTGAACCGTGCCATTTGCATCAGACGCTCTTAACAAAAGTAATTGACTTGTTGCCGGTTGATTGTTTAATATATAAAACTGTTTTAATTTTTCACTTGCATCTTTAAATTTCTTACCAGCAATCTTTAATTCACCAAAATCCTGTAAAAAATGCTGAAAACCCAATGGCACATTACCTCCCTGGTGCGGACTATCGTAGGTTAACAAAAGCCTTGTATCGGTACTGTTTGTACCACGGTTCTTTGTCATTTTAGCTAAGCTGTAACGGCATAGTACACCACCCAAACTTATACCCATTACCACGTTCTTTTCCCTTATACCTACTTCATTGTTTACTTTTAGTGCGTTTAACTGGTCAATTGCTTTCTCCAGCATCTTTGAGTTGTTTTCAATATAATCCATGGTGAAGTATTGTACAAATACCAAGTCATAACCTGCTGTTTCATCCAGTTCCTTATTTAAATCATAATCTTTAATGTCATCCCATTCATCTATCAATGAATTTATGGTATAATTCTCTTTGTCAATTATTGGGGCTACATCATTTAAATCATATCCTTCTACAACTATAAAAGGCTTAACCAATTTATTGGCTAATGCTGTACCCTGTCTTTTTGTGCTATACCTGATATAAACCTTTGCTCCAAAATGTTCGCCTGCAACAGCAGGTATTGTAATAGCAGGATTAGCTAATTCTACTTCGGTGAGTGTAGCATACCTCGCATTTACATTATTGTTTACGGTTGTTACAATTACAAATTGCTGGCTGTAACAGTAATACACGCTGCCATCGGTACAGTTAACCATTATGGCAAATTTTTTATACCCGCTACTGTCAGTATAAGTATAACTTACCTCAGCATTGGGGGCAATGGTTTGGTAACCTGATCCTTTCAGAAAATCAACCGCCACACTGCTGATTGTTTTACCGCAATTACTGTAAACCAATGCAGGGTTATAGCTTAAACTGATGATGTTCTTTTGCGGTGCATCTTCCAGTACGGGGCAGGCAGCAAAAAAATTGTTCTGCATATAGGGACTTTGTGTTCGACCGGCTACATCCAATACCTGGTTATTGCCATTATTGCTGAACAGGTTGAGGTTAATGGCGTCTTCATTTGCAGTTGCATATTTTGATATCAAAAAAATCAAAGGAGTATTGTTGGAAGCAGGCAGTTGGCTGATGCTGTTATTCACCAAATCCAATGATGTTAATACTGGCGCCCCGCTGTAAATACGTGCCTGTTCAATATCGTTATACAATAAGCGGAAGCCTGAAATAAATTGAATAAAATTACTGTCAGCCAATACTCCTGTGTACCATTTTTTCTCCGCAAACTGCGGCCCGTATTCATCTAAATAACCGCTCGGTACCTGGCTTTTATCAATGTACTGAAAAATATGATCCAGTTCGGCCCGTACAGGATCGGCTTGGGCAAATGCTTTACTGGTTAGTAATACAACGATTACTAACATCTTGAAGAGATGTTTCATGCTTTGGTGTTTAAGTGATTAAATAATTATAGTTTTTTATCGAAACGTCCATTAGTAATCTTTACAGTATCTGTGCAGCCTTGCTTATAAATAACACAGTTAAATTCACCTGCTACTACCCCATTTTGGAGGTCATAGCGTGTAATTTTTAACTCTCCTTTTCTATAAACACTATCATTTACAGGTATATAACAGTTGTTTATGTTAGCAATTCCTAATGTACTTCTGCCTACATGGTTAAAAGACAAATTAATGCCTGAATAGAGTCCAGATGAGCCGAAAGTAATTTGTAATTTCACTGTTGTTTCAAAATTATAAGTGCGGATATCAAGTGAGCTATCCGATGCATCAACAAATACTCTGTAATTTGAATGGTTGCCATCCCACCCTCCGGGCATGTATGCTTTCCCATTAATTAAGCAACCAAAAGTATTAGCTCCAGTTTGCGTTACTGGTGGTAGTTTATCAAGTTCAGAGAGCTTATTTTTTTTACAACCACTGCCCAAGGTTGTAGTATTAATAATAAGCCACACAAGGAGTATTATTTTATGTTTCATGATGTTTTCATTTTATACTGTTGTTAAAAATCAGGAA
>CAMTVU010000002.1:0-8112 GCA_947085245.1 uncultured Chitinophagaceae bacterium
GGGATGTGGATACCTACCTCGAAATTGCAAAAGCCAATAACATGAAGATTACCCACATTTTTGAAACACATATTCATGCCGATTTTTTGGCAGGATCAAGAGAACTGGCGAAACTTACGGGTGCTGAATTATACCTGAGTGATGAAGGCGGCAAAGGTTGGGAATATGAATTTCCTCATCATGGGCTAAAAAATGGCGATAAGGTACAATTGGGCAATCTTACGTTTGAAGTATTGCATACACCAGGGCATACTCCTGAAAGTATCAGTTTTCTATTAACAGATAATCCTGCATCAAAAGAACCGGTGATGTTGTTTACTGGTGACTTTGTATTTGTGGGTGATATTGGCCGTCCTGATTTGCTGGAAAAAGCAGCAGGTATTACAGGTACAGCAGATGCAGGTGCATTACAAATGTATAATTCTATTAATAAATTTAATGCCCTGGCAGACTATATTCAGGTATGGCCCGGCCATGGTGCAGGTAGTGCTTGTGGAAAAGCATTAGGCGCTGTGCCAAGCACAACCGTGGGATATGAAAAAGCAAGAAACTGGGCTTTTCAATATGCAAATAACGAAGAGGGGTTTGTAAAATATTTGCTGGCCGACCAACCGGAGCCACCAAAGTATTTTGCCATGATGAAACACCTGAATAAAGTTGACCGTCCCTTATTAACTGAAGTACCAAAATTGAAACAGCTTTCGATAGTAGAGTTAAAAGGGGCAATGGCACAAGGTATGAAAGTGATTGATGCAAGAAATAAAGTTGATTTTGCAGCAGGCTTTATTCCTGGCAGCATTAACATACAAGGCAACAACTCGTTTGCCACATGGGCAGGCTGGTTATTAAAATATGATGAACAATTTATTATACTTGCAGATGAAAGCCAGTTGGATGACCTTACAAGGAAGCTGATGCGTATAGGCTTGGATAATATTTATGGTTATGTTGGCTCAACCGCTGTTTGGACAGATGCAGGTGGTACTTTAGAAAAAGCAAATGTTATTTCATTGGCAGAAGCCAAAGAGCTTATCACTAACAACGGTGTGCAGGTAATTGATTTAAGAGGTGCAGCAGAATACAATGCAGGGCATATAGCTAAAGCAGAAAATGTATTTGTTGGTACGCTGGCAGATAACCTGGACAAAGTGAGCAAAGACAAAAAAGTAATCATTCATTGCCAAAGCGGCGACAGAGCTGCTATCGGTTATTCAATCTTAGCAAAAAACGGGTATAAAAATGTATCCAACTTTTCAGGAGGTATTAATGAATGGGTGAATGCAGGGGAACCTGTAGTTTCCTAAAAAATAGAAGAGGCTGCTTTTAAGGCAGCCTCTTTTGTTATCGAATAATAGTTTAAAAAATCAAAGTGCAATTAGTTATGAATACAACAGTTAATAATGTTCCCCAGGAATTGTACGAAGAGATAAAAGCAGAGATAACCAATAAAGACAGTGTAGTGGGTATTGATGCGTTGCATACTCATATTTTGGTTCTTCACCGGTTGATACAAATTGAAGCAAAACTGGATGCACTGAATGAAAAATTAAAGTGAACAAAAGCTCCCTATTAAATGATAATACAAATGAAAAAATATATTTTAATTTTCATTCTCTTTGTTATTGCAGTTTATAGTTGCAATAACTCGAATGCCGGAAGCCAGCAGGAAACAGGTACTCCCAAAACGGCAGATTTAAGCCCGGCTCCTGCAGCAGTAGTGTTGCCTGCTTTTAAAATAGTTGATTTAAAGGGTAAGGCATTTAACCTGGCAGATTTTAAAGGCAAAAAAGTATTTGTAAATCTTTGGGCAAGCTGGTGCCCGCCTTGCAGGGCCGAAATTCCTTCTATAGAAAAACTGTATAGTAAGGCAGATAAAAGTAAAGCGGCATTTGTAATGCTTTCTTTAGACAATGACTTTGAAACCGCAGTAAGTTTTGCAACAAAACACAAAATGGTAACCCCGGTATTTTATCCTGCAGAAAATCTGCCTGCGCTTTTCAATGTACAAGGCATACCGGCTACTTTTATTTTTGATGAAAAAGGAAATTTAGTTACCAGGATTGAAGGTGGTGATGATTATGATACTGAAAAATACGTTAGCCTCTTTAGTAAATAGAGATGATTATTATTTAAGAACCAGCATAAAATAATATTATAATGAAAAGTATATTGATTGTTTTTGCAACTGTACTCCTTGCTGCATCTTGTAATAATGACACTGATAAAAACACAACCTCAAAAAATAGCATTTCTGATAGCTCAACAATGTCAGTAAATGTAAAGGATAGTTTATCTGTCTATACTGCAGAAATGTTAGACAGTAAAAAAGACCATGTTTGTGGAATGCCGGTATCGGCCGGAATTTCAGATACGGCACACTATAAAGGGAAAGTGTATGGTTTTTGCTCTAAAGAGTGTAAGGATGAGTTTGTAAAAGAACCTTTACAATATTTGTCTTTAAAGTAAGGCAGGTTAATTAGTTGCGGCTATTTTAAATATGTATCCAAAAAATCTACCGCTTCAACTACTGTAGCAGCGGCGCTGAATAACCCACCGCCATGCCCGGTGGCATCAAGTAATTTTAGCCTTACTTTTTGTGAACCAAGTACCGGCAGCAATTGATTATATAATAACTGGCTTTGGCCATAGGCAACGGTGCAATCTATGAGTCCATGTTCAATAAAAAAAGGTGGGTCATCGCTGCTGATATAAGTAATGGGATTTGCCTTTGCAACCAGGTCTGGTCTTGTGGTTATCTGAAAACCTATAAGTTCCGATTCAGGGGAGTTGGCTGCATTATGAGTAGAGGAAGTACATCCTTGTAACAAAGCCAGGCTATCCATCTTTAAAAAATCTGTAGGGCCATACCAGTCTACAACTACCTGCACTTTAGAGGAAAAACTGCTATTGCCTTGTGTCAAATCTTCTAAGGCTGCAATATTTCCAGATGTACCGGCTAATGCCGATAAATGCCCGCCTGCAGAAGAACCCCATACACCAATTTTATCAGGATTAAATTTATACGTTGCAGCATTTGCCTTTACCCATCTTATCGCAGCTTTTACATCAAATATTTGCGATGGAAATTTTGCTTCGCCACTCAGCCTGTAATTAATTACCACCACAGCATAACCTCTTTTCTTTAATTCAGTTAGCCTGTTTGAATTTCTGAATTCGCTTTTATCTCCTCCTTTCCAGCCACCCCCATGTATCCAGATTAATACCGGATTTTTCTCTTTAACTGTATCGGGTAAAAAAATATCTAACTTTTGAGCATTGCTTCCAGATGCATAAGATATATCCAGATATTCTTTTTGAATTGGGGGAGTTGGCAGAAGTACAGCCTGCTCATTGTTTTTTCTGCATGATACCAAAAGAGTAAATACTGCGATAATAAAAAAAATGTTATTTTTTGTTTGCATATTTTTTGCTTTAATTTGTTTGAGCCACATACATTCCTGAGTTTACCTGCTATAATTTTATTATTTTTTCATTTAAAGTAATTTTATCAGTTTGTACATTAATAAAATATACTCCGGAAGGGAAATTGGATATATTTAGTTCTGCAGAATTGCTTGTCCGTAATAATTCTCCACTGGCACTATATATTTTTATTGATTCAAGAGTTTGATTTTGAATTTTTACATGAACAATTCCTGACGTTGGGACTGGAAATATTGAAATATATTTACTAAAATCGTTGATAATTCCTACTGATGTAACTAATGGCAGTATGTTTATTTTAAAAAGTAAAACCGATGTGACAGACAGAGTTTGTCCTGGAAAAGTTAGTAAAACAGAATCAGTAAAAGAAGTAAGTGTAACTAGTATATTATAATTACCTGTGGTGTCATAACGGGTTAAATTTACACTGTTGACATTACCCCACCCATTTTTAGCCAATTTTACCTGGGTAATTGTTTGCGTTGTAGTACCGGGTATTACAAGCACTGCTTTTTTATTGGCCGAATCAGAGAGTAAACCGTGCCACTCAATATTTGTAGAATCTATAAATGCAGTATGAAAAGCATTAACATAACTCAATTTTACATTTCCAAGAAAATTAAATAATTCGGAATTAAAATCACTTACCTGTGTGTTAGCCGGGCCACCATCCCAGGCCCAGTAATTAGTACGGGCAACTTTAGATGTGTAATTGTTATCTATAGCCCATTTTAAGTACCTGAATGTAGCACGGGCACTATAAGCAGCTCCTGCACCGGAGCTGGCTTTGTTAATACCAACTTCTTCAGTTGACCAAACTCCTTTTACTCTGCCAGTACCTATCCAATTTGCGTATTCATTTATTTTATTTTGCCAAACATTTTTTGAACTGTTGCCCATCATATAATGGATTGTAATAATGTTGATTAAGTCATACACTTTTTTGCCAGCTAACGAATGAGCATAAGTGCCTGTTATAGTATAATTAAGCAATGCGTCTGTAAAAGGCTTAGCTGCATTGTTACCTGCATTTGTTATTGACCCAAGGCAAATATTTATCTTTCCCTTTGCTCCAAAATTTAATGCACTCGAGGAATCAATAGCTTCTATGGTTGGGGCCATATATAATTCAACAAAGGAAGAAATAATAAATTGGTCATAGTCTGAACCGCCTGAATATGGCAGTCCCAGGGCATTGCGGATTGATGAACTTAAGGCAGCACTTGTAATTTCGTTTCCTAATTGGTAGTACAAGCGATTTTGGCTATTGGGTAACTGAGCCAGTTTATTACACTGTTTTATAATAAGGCTTTTCCAAAATGAAGCAGAATCTGCTTTTATCATATTAATAAACCCCTTCGCCTTAACAGTGTCTTTTGCCTGTCCTAATCCACCATCTAATTGCATAATATCAACCGCTGGGTTTATAGTTGATAAGGAGGTGAAAAGACTATTTAACTTTACTGTATCAACAATAAGTGTTGTGCCAGCAGTATCAATAAGGTCGTACCCTGTGCTATGCTGAATAAACTCTCTCACCCAGCCACCCCATATGGGGGTATTACCATAGTGCCAGCCGCAATAGCTATTCCAATTGTTTTGCGAAAGTGTTTGGGAATTTAATTTGCTATTGGATAATAATGTGATAGCAAAAAAGAGTAAAATTGATTTTTTCATAAGCTTCGGTTTAAAAGAGTTACGATTGATAAGATTATGGCTTGACTAAAATGTTTAATTCAGAAAAAATGAATACTTCAATACTTTCTCAGATTATCTGCATATTGATTAAAATCTGTAAACACAGAATCCCAGGTATGGATACCAAATTCATATTCCCACGGTTCAATATACCTGGCCCGTATTAGTTTGGCTTGCTCAAATACCTTTTGATAACCTTCCGGAGGAAACCTTGTCGTTTCATCGGAGCGGCCAATAACCTGGCAATAAATGTCTCCCGAAAAGTTTTTTAATACAGTAATAAGGTTTGGCTGATAATCTTCCTTACCAGAAATCCACCACATGGCTGCACCCACACGATGATTCAATTTATTATCTGCCCACAGCGAATTTATTATGGACGAAGCCGGAGTTGTTGAATTAAATAAATCATGTACCTCAAATGCCAATGCTTTTTTATTAAACGCAAGTGCAAAACGTTTTGCATTTTTAATAGAAGCATCTATCCATTTTGATTCTGAATAACCAGCAGCTTCAAAAGCTGTTTGGCTAAACCCATTCAAATGACCTTCATTTCCATTTGCGGTCATTTGTGGAATATAAACCAATAGTAATGAAGTGTCGTTGTTATACTTTTCAGCCAATTTATCGGCCAATTTCCCCAGATAAGTTGTGACTGTATCATTCCAGATTAAAGGTAATTTATATGGCAGCCCTCTGAATAAATAATCAAAGTATGGAACATTTTTTTGTGTTATCAACCAGTCTGGGCTTCCAACACCTCCGGCATTAATGGCTAATGAAAATTTCTTTCCTTTGGCTTTAAGATTATTTATTTGATTGTCCAGAAATGTGAAATTAAAATTCCCTTCTGTTTGCTCAATGTCTTTCCATGCTGCTCTTACAAGTACTCCTCTTACCGCTATATGGTTTAGTACAGCAGTGGTGCCACTGCCAGAACTGGAAAATATGCCTGACGGTTTTACGGTTTCATCCTGTGTGGTTTGCAGCGGCTGTGTCGTATTTTTTTTACATGCAATAAATGACAGGACTAAAACGCTACTGAAAAAGACGAGTTTAATCATTTGGTATTTGATTTAGCAGTAATTGTATAGGTATGGGTTTTTAATTGTATAAACCCATTGGCTTTAAACAATTGCTCTCTTCAGACATTTTAAACCCTGAAAAGTTTAAATGGAACTTTTATATTAATGTAAGCAGGTGTTTTTAATAACTCCATGAGAAATACCATTAGGTTATTGATAAAAGAGTTGGGTTGGTGTAATGCGAATGCAACAAAAGTTACCAAACAACCCAAAATCAAACCCCAATTTTACATTCTCAAAAGATAAAATTTACTATCATGCAAGTAGAACAGATTTATACCGGATGTTTGGCACAAGGTGCATATTACATTACCTCAAATGGAGAATCTGCTATTATTGACCCACTCAGGGAAACGAAGCCTTACACAGACAGACTTCAAAAGGATGTGGTGAAATTAAAATACATTTTTGAAACCCATTTTCATGCAGATTTTGTGAGTGGTCATTTAGATTTAGCAAGAAGCACAGGTGCTTCTATTGTATATGGTCCCAATGCCAATCCTGAGTTCGCTTTTATTTCCGCAAGAGATAATGAAGTATTTAAAGTGGGTGATATAACTATACAGGCATTACATACACCAGGCCATACCATGGAAAGTACCACTTATCTTCTAAAAGATGAATCAGGAAAAGACTATTGTATTTTCAGTGGCGATACGTTGTTTCTCGGAGATGTTGGCCGCCCCGACCTTGCACAAAAAGCTGCACACATGACGCAGGATGAGCTTGCTGGTTTACTATACGAAAGTTTGAACAAGAAAATAATGCCATTGGCTGATGAGGTGATTGTTTATCCTGCACACGGTGCTGGTAGTGCCTGTGGTAAAAACATGATGAAAGAAACGGTTGATACATTGGGCAATCAAAAAAGAATGAACTATGCCCTTAACCAACCTAATAAAGAAGCATTTGTAAAAGCAGTAACAGATGGCCTGCTTCCACCACCTGCTTATTTTGGAATGAATGTGGCTATGAATAAAAAAGGCTATGAAAATTTTGATACTGTGCTAAATAATGGCTTAAGAGCACTTTCAGCAGATTCTTTTGAAATAGCTGCTGAAGAGACAGGAGCTTTAATACTTGATACAAGAGAAAATACAATATTCTATAAGGGCTTTATTCCCCAATCCATCAACATCG
Source organism: uncultured Chitinophagaceae bacterium (assembly GCA_947085245.1). Lineage (GTDB taxonomy): Bacteria > Bacteroidota > Bacteroidia > Chitinophagales > Chitinophagaceae > Lacibacter. Next base: position 7,368 of record CAMTVU010000002.1, read on the forward strand.
GATTAAATGGTGACTTTGCTCCATGGGTAGGGGCTTTAATAGTGGATGTAAACCAACCCATACTATTGGTGACCGATGAGGATAAGGAAGAAGAGGCAGTAACCAGATTAAGCCGTGTAGGTTTTGATAATATTTTAGGACATTTAAAAGGCGGATTTTCTGCATGGCTGGTATCAGGTAAACAAGTGGATATTGTAGATAGAATTACTGCAAATCAATTTTCAAAAGAATTGGAAATAGGCAAAGATAAAGTTATTGATATTCGTAAAGAAACCGAATATGCTGCCGAACATGTGGAAGAAGCATATAACCGCCCATTGGCAGCAATTAATGACTGGATAAAAGATATTAACCCCGATGAACATTTTTTTATTCATTGTGCAGGTGGCTACCGCAGTATGATTGCTTCCAGCATTTTACAGGCAAGGGGCTACCGGAATTTTACAGAAATTGAAGGCGGCTTTAAAGCCATCAGCGAAACAGCAATTCCTAAAACAGATTTTGTATGCCAGAGTAAAGTGATGAAAGCATAATTTTTTGTTACCAGCGGAAGTAGTACTATGAAGCAATGTTGCGTCGCACTCTTCAACTGCTTATCATTAATGAGCAAACAAATTAATTTTAAGATAGTCCCGCTTAAAACTGAAAGATTAGTGAGGCATGAGAGAAACAAAGGCAGCCGAAAGGCTGTTTTTTTGATAGAATCGGTAAATAGTGCCATTGAATGTAACAAAAGTACCCAAAC
>CAMTVU010000003.1:0-78193 GCA_947085245.1 uncultured Chitinophagaceae bacterium
AAAATAATTTGGGGAACTGATTTCCCGATTTCTGAAGTGAATGCAGGATTATTTTTTGTCAGTGATTTGATGATCCATTCGCATTCATCAGCTTTTAAGATCGTTGTATCATGCCGCACAAGCAATGTATTTGATTGACTGGTTTGAGCAAAAGAACTTAATGCGGTGATGATGAAAGCGAGGGTGATGGTTATTTTTCTCATACAACAAAAACGTTATTGTTAAAAGTTATTGCTTTATGAAACGTTAATACTTATTGTTCAGGTTGGGTAGAAGAGGAGAAAACTGTTACGAAACAGGTATGTTATACCTATGATTAGTTTGCCATCTTCGGTTTGCCTTCCAAACTGGCGCAGATCTCCTGACCTGTGATATTATGTTACTTATCAATACCCAATTAGTCAGTTCAGTAATTTTCTTCTTCGCCCCGGTTCGTGTCTTCACGAACCGGAATTGGGTGAAATTAAATTGGTTCGTGAAGACACGAACCAAGGCGTGGGTTGGGTAGAAGAGGAGAAAACCGAATCGAAAAAGGTATGCCATACTTTGAAAGTATGGCATACTGATGATTACTGTATGATGAAAATTGGTATTAGAGGTGACACCTTTTTGAAAGGTGTCACCTCTTTGAGGCTTCTTACATTTCCGCAAAATGCTTATGGAAATAAGGAATGGTTTCAATTCCTTTATAAAAATTCACAAGTTCATATTTTTCATTCGGGCTGTGCAGGTTGTCACTGTCTAATCCAAATCCCATGAACACAATTTTAATTCCTAATTCTTTTTCAAACAACGCACAAATAGGAATACTTCCACCACCACGCACGGGAATTGGATCTTTAGCAAAAGTGTCTTTGATGGCAGCAGCAGCAGCTTTGTAAGCTTTGCTGTCAACAGGTGTCATGTAAGGTTCACCACCATGATGTTCACTTGCTTTTACCGTTACACCAGCGGGTGCAATGCTTTTAAAATAGCTGATTAATTTTTCTGTAATTACTGTTGATGATTGATTGGGTACCAGCCTTGCAGAAATTTTTGCAAAGGCTTTGGATGGCAAAACTGTTTTTGCACCTTCGCCTGTATATCCACCCCATATACCATTCAGTTCAAGTGTTGGACGGATACCGGTGCGTTCATTACTGGTAAATCCTTTTTCGCCCCAGAGTTCTTTCACGCCCAAATCAGCTTTGAATTCTTTTTCATCATAAGGGGCCGCTGCCATCAACTTTCTTTCTTCAGGAGTTGCTTCCACCACATCATCATAAAAACCGGGAATGGTGATATGATTGTTTTCATCATGACAGCTTGCAATCATCTTTGCTAAAATGGTAATGGGGTTTGCAACAGCGCCACCATATACACCGCTGTGCAGGTCACGGTTGGGCCCGGTTACTTCCACTTCAATATAACTCAGTCCACGCACACCAATATCAATGGAAGGGTTTTCCATGCTGATCATGGATGTATCGCTGATGAGGATCACATCGGCTTTTAGTAATTCTTTATTGGCTTTTACAAATGTTGCAAGATTTGGGCTGCCCACTTCTTCTTCACCTTCAATAATAAATTTCATATTGGTAGTGAGTGAATTGGTTTGCACCATTGTTTCCAGTGCTTTTACATGCATGTAAAACTGTCCTTTGTCATCGGCTGAACCACGGGCAAATATTTTTCCGTCTTTAATCTGCGGTTCAAACGGCGGACTGTTCCATAAGTTTAACGGATCAACCGGCTGCACATCATAGTGGCCATATACCAACACCGTAGGTTTGGATGTATCCACAAACTTTTCGCCATACACAACAGGATGACCTGCGGTTTCATAAATCACCACTTTATCTGCACCTGCTTCCAGCAACCGGGCCTTTACCGCTTCGGCACAGGCAACCATGTCGGCTTTGTTTTCAATTTTAGCGCTAATGGATGGGATGCGTAACAGATCAAGCAATTCGCTGAGGAAACGATCTTTGTTTTTTTCCTGATATTCTTTCCAGGCTTGCATAAAAATAGTATTTGAAATTTGATAATTAAGATTGGAAGACGAATGTAGGATATTCGGGCAAACAATGTTAATAAGGGTTGCCAACTTTGAAAAAAGTTGGCAACCCTCTGTCAATTAGAAAGTTTACCTGCCTGTTTCCTGAAAGTTAGAAACTGTATTAAATGCATGAAACAGGCTTGGAAATTTCAGATAAATAGAAAACCATGAGTTTCCTCACTCTTAAACATGACACTCGTCTTAGGATTGAATGAATCCGGTTAATTAAATGTGAAGAAGAAAAAATATTTACAACTTATGCAACATCGAATACTTTCTCTCGTTAATATTGCTATCAATAACAGCCTCTGCAGAATCTACTTCCCGCTTGCAATAATTGTGAAGATGTTTTCTGCAGGGGCTGTGACTATTTATACCATTACCTCAATCGTTCAAGCAAGGGCTGCAGGTACATTTCTTTTCGCAGCATTCCGTTACACACTTCTTCAATTCTTGAAAGGGCGGCATTGGATAAAACCCAGTTCATAGGCACATCATGTGCATCAAGCGGCAGCGAAAGCGGTATCAGCGTTCCGTTATACTCTTTGCAAACACGGAACAATTCTTCATAACTGTAATTGGTATGGCCGCTGCGTACGTTCATGATAGCTTTCAGAATTTCACGGGGTTCATTTAAAAATCTGACGCCTGCATATTCGCCTTCGCTTTCCTCGCTGAAATGAAACTGTATTACATAGATATCGGCCTTGCTTTTATACTTTGAAAATTTTTTAATTGCTTCCACAGCTTCAGCAATACTTAACGCCCCTTTGTTTTCATAATATCCGCCATCTACATAATGCAGTTGTTTTCCCTTTTTCCATTCAATGGCTCCTGCCGGAGATACCAGCGGAAACCTTGCACTTAAACTGATGGCTGTACTGTATGGCAACTGCACCTTTGCTTTTTTCTGCAGGTCAATCACTTCCCTGAAGTTAACGGGATCAATCACTGCATTGCTCCAGATGGTTCTTTGCCCGCTTTCCACTTCCGTTATATTTATCAGCACTGCTGCATGATCTTTTTGCGCCGGGTTACCGGCATGTGTAGAAAAATTGGCTGCAAGAAGGTTATCCTCTCCTTTCAGTGCAGTTACTTTTTCAAAACTTTGTTCCCAGCTTTTTTCCAGTGCAGCCGCACGGTCAAAGAAAGGAATGAGGCGGGGAGAAAAAGCATTGATGATTTCAGCAAAAACAAGTTTGCCTGTTGTGGCCGAAAGAAAATCCTCTTCATAAAACTTTCTTGTTACCTGTTTATAGTTGCCGGGCAGTGATGGAGCCTGCGTTAATGCATTGAAAAAGTTTACACCCAATGTGCCGCCGCTTACACTGCTGTAACAAAATGCATATTTTTTAAACGCTGGCAACGAATCCTGTATCCTTGCCAGCATCATGGATGTAAAGCAACCGGTACGCAGTGCGCCTCCTTCTGCACTTATAAAAATTACCGGGAAAGATGAAGATGTATCAATTCCCTTTGCAAGAACCCAGTCATCAAAATACTGATGAATGAGTTTACGGTTATCAACTCCTGTTGGTTTGGTTGCAGCAATCCTTGCCGGATGGTCTTTGTTGATATAAGACATAACCAATAATACCAAAAAGAGGATAAAACGGTAAGGAAGTTTGATGCGGAAAGGTTGCGATTTGTCAAGTATGGCAAGTGAACAGTAAATAGTGATCCAGCATGCAAAAGCCATACAGATGATTGCAGCAGCACCAACAGCAGGATACGCAGCTACCGGTAGAAAACTGAAGAACAAGATGAAAAAAAACGCCGGGAAAAGGAATGCATTATAGAACCTTTTCATCAATGGTTTCATAAACCCTTTGCCGCCAACAGTTATTTCAACTTTCTGCTGTACACCATTAATGATTTCAAAACGTGTAATTTTTCTTTCTTTTGTAATACTGTAGAGTTTTGATAATACGTATTTCTGCAATCGGGTAAGCTGTAAAATATAAACCCCTTTCTTAAACCTGCCGAAGTATAAATGATAAAGCAGTAGTACCATTAAAAGCAGAAAAGCAAGAATGATGACCAAATAAAGCAAGGGATCCCTGTGCTGGAAAGCATCGAGCGATTTACCAGTCTGCAAACGTAAATAAGCTTTTATAAACCCCCAGGTAATTGAAACAGATGGAGCAAACAGAAATATGGTAGAAATCTTTTTTTGAAAAACTTTTCTGAAACGCACCCGCCTTGGTAAAAGTTCATACGTGGTGAGGTCGGAAAAATAAATGATCATCCTGCTGCCAAACTCTGAAACTGCGCTGAGGAAAAACAAAGCCAGCCAGAACCATGCAAGAGCATACCAGCTATTTTTAAAGTCAATGATAAATGTGAGCAGCATATCCTGGCCCTGCGGGGCAAATGCAAATGCAACCGTAACCAGCAGTTGAAACAACAGTATTACCCAGAGGGGTTTGATGACAGTTCCAAAATCTCTCAAACGTTCAGTAAAAAAACGGAAGTACCGTTTGTAAATGAATTTTAAAAAAGGCATGCTGATGAGTTTTTAATAAAAAATCAGATGTTGATGGTTACTGCAACAGGACAATGATCAGATGCGCCCTGCTTATCAGTAACACCGCTGAAACGTGGCCCTGTGTACCTGGTTGCTTTTGTAACAATTCCCTTCCTGATGATTACAGGAACTGCATTTGCATTTGATGTTGCCAGTTTTTTGGAAAGAAAAATATAATCAATCTGTTTGTATCGTTCATCAACGGGCACCGAAGTTGTATCCCAAAAATGGGTCCACCGTTCACTGGGATCTGTTATTCTTGTTTGCACAATGTTTTCCATCCACGGGCTTTCAAGTAATGTTTTCAAACTGGTTGTACTGTCGGGATAATCATTCAGATCTCCCACAACAACCCAGTTATCTTTTTGCGGTGTGTTTTTAAATTTTTGTTTGATGATGTCTAAAACAGTCTTGCACTGTGCTGCTCTTTTTGGAGCAGTAAACGCTCTTTTTTGTGCAGGCGTTTTATTGCTCCTGTCGAACATGGATTTAAAATGATTTACAAAAACGGTAAGCGGTTTTCCGCTGATGTTAAACTCAACTTCTAAGCAATCTCTTGAGAAAACAGTTCCGGTTCCATCGTATTGGTGTGTCTTTACATTACCAAAAGGTATTTTGCTGATGAGTGCCACATCAATAAAACGTGGATCTTTTGCATCAATCAGCATCCTGTATTTATAACCTGAGCCCGACAGGTGTGTTGAGAGAAAATTCCGCAACGTATCCATATTCTCCACTTCCTGCAGGCAAACAATATCTGCTTTGGCAGCTTTAATGGCATCGGCTGTAAGTTTACGTTCTGTTTGTGTAACGGTTGATAAAATGGATTTATCCATAATAAAACCATCTTTCAGTTTTTTTTCAACCTGCTCTTTTGTGAGTTTGCTGTTGAATTTAAAACGGCGAAAGAGGTTTTCGCAATTGAAAGTTGCAATGGTAATGGTGCTCATGTTGACAAGGTTTTAGGTTTAGGTATGATGAGGAGTACAAGGTTGATGAAAATCCACAAAACAGCAATTGCTGCTAATAAAAATTTAACTGCCGCCAGCCACCATGTAAAGTTTGCTTCTGCATTACTGATGTTGAGATGCAGCATCTTCAGCAAATAGAAGTTTTCAACCACATCCAATAACCCGGCTGTTAATCCAAACAAGGCAATGGTTTGTGATGTTTTTTTAAAAAAAGAATTTTGTTTGATGGAGAAAAACCAGTTGGCAGTAAAAAGAAATAAGCTGTAGAAAAAAATGAAAATAAAATCAATGTATGTGTTTTGTACTGCATGCTTTTGCAAAGCAGCATTGATCCAGGTTGTTGCAACTTCATCAGCTTTTTGTTTTGTTTTTGCAAACTCAAGGGAAAGAATACCGGTTTTGGTGATTGCTGTTTGCGTTAATGGTTTCCCATGCCGGCGCATTACACCCATCATAACAATTGTTCCGGCAAAAAGAAAAAGTACTAATAGTTTACTCTTCATGGCAGTTGGTTCTGCTATGAAGGTAAACTTTCAATCAACCAATTGCAATACCTGAAAGCGGGAAACATACGATGCTGTTCACTTTTTCCGGTCATACCGATTGCATCGGACCGACCGGAAAAGACTCCGATGCTGATGGATGTATAAAAAGTTAAATTGCTTCGTAGCGTTGCTGTACAAAATCCCAGTTCACCACATTCCACCAGGCATTCATGTAATCGGCCCGTTTGTTTTGATACCTGAGATAGTAAGCATGCTCCCATACATCTAACCCAAGTAAGGGAGTTCCTTTGATGTCACTTACATCCATCAGCGGATTATCCTGGTTGGGAGTGGAGCCGATGAGGAGTTGTTTGTCTTTATCTATATACAACCATGCCCAGCCGCTGCCAAAACGGTTTTTACCTGCATCGGCAAATTGTGTTTTAAATGCACCAAAGCTGTTGAAGGATTGATTGATGGCTGAAGCTAATTTCCCGGTTGGCAACCCGCCTCCTTCTTTTTTCATACATCTCCAGAACAATTCATGATTGTAATGGCCGCCGCCATTGTTACGAAGTTTGGCTGAGTGTTTTGAAATGGTTCCAAATACTTCTTCCAAAGGTTTGTTCATGTCAATGTTTTCTGCTTTTGCTGCATCTTTTACATTGGCTGCATAAGCGGCTGCATGTTTGCTGTAATGAATTTCCATGGTTAGTGCATCAATCACCGGCTCCAATGCATTGTAGGAATAGGGAAGAGGTGTTTGATCAAAACCAATCAATGATGTATTGCTGCCCAACACTTTTGCAGGAGTACAACCTGCAATCAAATCTCCACTTATCATTCCTGCCAATGAAACAGCAACTGTAGTTTTTGCTGATTGATTGATAAACCTGCGACGAGATATATGTTTTGACATAAAATGAAATTGATTGCTTTAAGTTACATCTAAATACTCAGAACTTATTTTACTTTTTCTTTCAGAAACCGGTTGAGCTTCAGCTTTCGCATGAACCTGTAATAAAATTCAGCGTTAAAAAGATTTGAGTCCTGCATAGCCTTCCAGGTTAAGAAAATTCCAATCGGTATTAAGATCATAGTTGAAAGCCACATACCACCAAATGGTTTTAATATATCTTCCTTTACTAATTTTTCCCCGCTTGTATTGGTGATATGAAACGCAATGAAGAATAAAACTGAAATTACCAATGGCAACCCCAACCCACCCTTACGGATGATGGAACCAAGCGGTGCACCAATTAAAAAAAGAACAATGCAGGCAAAGGACAAAGTGAATTTTCTGTGGCGTTCCACTTTGTGCAATCGAATTTGTTTCTGCTGCTCAATATAATCGTACGCTAAAAAATCAACCTGGTTTTTTACTCCGGCAATTTTGGTAGTTAAAGTGTTGAACACATTTCTTTTCAAACTGTCAGGTATCAACTCTTCAAAGTTTTTTATTTTTTTTGCAATGGGTTTGCTTTTGGCCCACAAACTGTCAGGTATTGTTTGCAATGGCAGGGTAACAGCAATTTCACGTTGGGCTTTTTTGCTTGCTATAACTGTAAGTTTTTGTAATGAATCAACAACTGTAGTAAGTTGGTTGAGGCTTAACATCTTGTAATAATTCTTAAAAGTAGAGTCGGCAGTTTTGGTAAGTTTAAAGGAACTGAGATCAAATACTTTTTTATATTCTTTAAAGCCTAAGCGGTAATAATCTGTTTCAATACTTCCCGGGTTTCCTTTTTCCTGGTAACGCCAGCCATTCTGCAAGTGAAAATATAAAAAACGCTGATCGGGCGATACAGTCATTGTTCCTTTATCTGCCAGGAGTATATTATCCTGCAGCGTATAACTGTGTTCATAAATCACTACATTGTAAATGATGGAATCATGTTCCTTACGTCCTATCTTGATGGTATAACCATCTAATTTTTTATAGAACACACCTTCTTTTATATCGAAAGCAGGTTTGGCAACACGGATGTCATACAACAGTGTCCGCATTTTTAATTCTGCAACAGGAATTACATAATTGGCAAATGCAAAAGCTACCAGCCCTAACAATATAGATACAAAAAATACAGGCCGCATAAAACGTATTAATGGAATACCTGCACTTTTAATAGCAACAAGTTCAAAGCTTTCACCAAGGTTGCCAAAGGTCATAATGGAAGCAAGCAAAATACCCAGTGGCAGTGCAAGCGGAACAAGTGTAGTGCTTACATAAGAAATGAATTGCAGCAAAGTGAACAGATCAATTCCTTTGCCAACAAACTCATCAATGTATAACCAGAAAAACTGGATTACAAGAATAAACAGCGCAATAAAGAACGTTGCCAGAAACGGTCCGATAAATGCTTTTATAATAAGTTTGTCTAACTTTTTAATCACTGTCATTCTTTTTTTATGCGGAGTTCAGCAAATGTAAGTCTTTCAGCTTTTGAGAAAGAATTGGTCATGGATGCCAATTGGATTTTAACAAAGAACAATATTATTCAGAAAGTATTTGCTTTGTTTGGGCAGGTGAGCGAAGCCTGCCTCTTACATCCTGTATTAAAACTATTGCCAAATGAAATAACTGCAACTGCTCCCAAAATTTCAAAAGGTGAAAATTATGAAGGACTTCCTTATGTGATGCTCGACTATCCCCGTTGTTTCAGTAAAGAGGATGTATTTGCCATACGAACATTTTTCTGGTGGGGAAATTTCTTCAGCATCACATTACATCTCAAAGGGAAATATAAACGGCAGTATAAACAGGTGATTGCTGATGCAATAAAAGCCGGTGAATTAAAAAATGCGTGGATTAATGTAAGTGACCATGAATGGATGCATCATTTTCAGAATAATAATATGTGCCCTGTTGATGTCATGGATGCAAATACACTGAAAGCAAAAGAACTGCTTAAGCTTGCGTACAAACTTGATCTGAAGGAATGGGATAATGCAGAAGAATTTTTATTTAAAGCGTTTGATCAATACATGCAGATACTGCGTATCAGCCGCTGCCAAGGCGGTGAAAAAGATCCTTGATCTGGTATTCCCATAAACGGCTTTGATCTTTGATTTCTTTTTTATCGGCAAAATCTTTGATCACCAATATGGTTTGGTTGGAAATCTCTGTTTTTTCAATTCTGAATTCAAAGTATTCATCTTTGGAAGAATGCCCCCACCTGAAACGTATAAATTTATCCTGTTCACGTTCCAGTAATTCTGCAGTGTCTTCAGATCCATTCCAACTAAAATAATAAATTCCATCTCTTTCATCTACTTTATCCGCAAACCATTCCTGCAATCCTGAAGGGGTGGCTAAAAATTCGAATAAAATTCCCGGTGAGCATTTAACCGGAAATTCTAGCATGTATAATACTTTTTTACTCATTTGTTTTGCTGATTCATCAGCTGATTAGATGCAATAATAAAAAATTAATGCAGGAATCAAAATTTTAAATATTTAATTCCTGTTTAATCATTTTGTTTAATTCGTTAAACAGAATGGGGGGAAATTACGTATAAATCAATCCAGGTTGGGTTTTTTTTTGGCCGATTTAGCAAAAAAATGTTAAATTAGACTGCTATATGAAGGCGTAACATCCGGGTAATGTAATGTGTTTTAATTGTGATTGATTACATTTCTGGTGTTTGCCTGCCGAACTATGAAATCATAACATTAACCTTAAACTCAAGCTTATGAGCATGCGCCAACTAAAAATCACAAAATCGATCACTAACCGTGAATCGCAAAGCCTTGAAAAATACCTGCAGGAAATTGGCAAGGTAGAACTGATAACACCTGAAGAAGAAGTAAAACTGGCTGTACGAATTAAACTGGGCGACCAAAAAGCCTTGGACCGTTTAACAAAAGCCAATCTTCGTTTTGTTGTATCAGTAGCAAAACAATACCAAAATCAAGGACTTTCTCTCCCCGATCTTATTAATGAAGGAAATTTAGGATTGATCAAAGCAGCACAGCGCTTTGATGAAACACGGGGGTTTAAATTTATTTCCTACGCAGTATGGTGGATACGCCAAAGCATTTTACAGGCATTGGCCGAACAATCAAGAATTGTGCGTTTACCATTGAATAAAGTAGGATTAACCAACCGCATCAACAAAGCATTTTCGCAGTTGGAACAGGAATATGAAAGAGAACCCTCAGCAGAAGAGCTGGCAACTTTACTCGAAATTGAAATTGAGGAAGTGTCCTCTACACTTGGTGTTTCTTCACGTCATATAAGTATGGATTCACCCCTGTCTGATGGTGAAGAAAATACCTTGATGGATGTATTGGAAAATCCCAATGCCGAAGCAACTGATGGAGAGCTTGATCATAATCAATCATTGCATACAGAAATTTCACGTTCACTTAAAACATTAACCGAACGGCAGCAGGAAGTTATCCGTTTTTTCTTTGGAATTGGGGTTGATCATCCGCTGAGCCTGGAAGATATTGGTGAACGTTTTAATTTAACCCGTGAACGGGTACGCCAGATCAAAGACAAAGCCATCAGCAAGTTAAAAACAAACAGCCGCTGCAAGCTTTTAAAAGATTATCTCGGCTGATTTATAAATTTGGATTTTTTACCGGAAGTAACTTTTTTACTTCCGGTTTTTTATTTTCAATATTGAATGCTGTTTATACTTCCTGGTTTCTTTTACTGTGTGCTACGTAGCTCAGAAGACATACTGAGTAACTGCAGAACAGTACAATTGAGCGAAGTAGTATCTTCGTAACCACACATGAACAGGATCGTATCTTACTTTATCATTCTTGCAGCAGCCTCTGTTTTATTTTTCCATTCGCTGGGCAAAGTGCACCTGTTTGATTGGGATGAGATCAATTTTGCAGAAAGTGCAAGGGAAATGATTGCAACTGACAATTACATGCAGGTGCAGATCAACTATGAACCTTTTTGGGAAAAACCTCCGTTATTTTTCTGGATGCAGGTGGCCAGCATGAAAGTGTTTGGCGTAAATGAATTTGCAGCCCGTTTCCCAAATGCTGTTTGCGGTATTGTAACCTTACTTGTTTTGTTTGCCATTGGAAAAAGATTACATAATGAACGGTTTGCAGCCTGGTGGGTGCTGATCTATGCCAGCACTTTTTTGCCACACATCTATTTCAAAAGCGGAATCATTGATCCCTGGTTTAACCTCTTTATTTTCCTGGGTATTTATTTTCTCGGAAGTTTTTTAGCTGCTAAAGAAGAACGAAAAAAATTGCTGAAGCCTTTATTGCTTTCGGCTTTGTTTACCGGCCTGGGTATTTTAACCAAAGGCCCTGTTGCAATGATGGTTGTATTACTCACTTATGCTTTGTTTCTTTTTTTTAACCGGGGTAAAGGATTGGCTGCATTGAAACATTATTTATGGTGGGGCTCAGGTGTAATAGCAGTAACCTTTCTTTGGTTTGGATTGGAAATTGTACAGCATGGCTGGTGGTTTGTGAATGAATTTATTACCTATCAAATCAGGCTTGCACAAACAAAAGATGCGGGGCATGGTGGATTTTTCCTGTACCATTTTGTGGTGGTTCTCATTGGGTGCTTTCCAGCATCATTGCTGATCTTCCGTTATAGGAACCAGGTTCATGAAAATAACTCTCAACAAATTTTCCGTAAGCTGATGATAGCATCACTTGTTGTTATTCTTGTTGTGTTTACCATTGTAAAAACGAAAATTGTTCACTACTCCTCATTTACCTATTTGCCGATAGGATATTTAGCTGCTGCAACAGTGTATGGTATTGTAAACAGAACAGCTCAGATAAAACAATGGCAAAAGTTTGGGTTGTTGTTTTTAGGTTTGATATGGAGTGTATTGTTTATTGCATTGCCTTTGATTGGTAAGAATATTCACTGGATGAAACCCTACCTGCAGAAAGATAAATTTGCCCTTGGAAATATTGAAGCAACAGTGAGTTGGAGTTATGCTCATATTATTCCCGGAATTTTATTTTTGATTGCCGTAATTGCCTCATTCATCTGGATGCAGCAGAGAAAATACCGAAGGGCTTTGTTCACTTTGTTTGTTGCAGGTATTGTTGCCATGCAGGCACTGCTTACCTTGTTTACGCCACGCATTGAACAATATTCACAAAAGGCAGCCATTGAATTTTTTCAATCATTGCAGGGGAAAGATGTGTATGTAAAAACACTGGGGTATAAAAGCTATGCTCAATATTTTTATACAAGAGTAAAACCAGTTAATCGCAAAGAAGCAAAAGATGAGAACTGGTTACTGACAGGTGCAGTTGATAAGCCAACTTATTTTATCAGCAAGAATACATACAGAGATACCGTGATGAAAAATCATGGCGAACGATTGCAGATACTGTATGAAAAAAATGGATTTGTATTTTACAAACGCAAATAAGAAATCAGTACAACTTACTCTTCATCCATCCCCATTTGCATAAGCGGTAAACAATGGAAACTTTCAAACAACCCAATCCGTATTTCATACTTCGGCTGAAGTTGATGCTGCTGGCTTCTTCAAAATACTTGGTAGGACAGGTTACTTCACCAATTTCAAATCCTTTATAAAAAATCTGTGCCGCCATTTCATTATCAAAAACAAAATCATCGTCACAAGCTTCAAACTTTATGCTTTGTAATACTTCTTTACTGAAAGCACGGTAACCGGTATGATATTCACTCAATTTTTGATTCAGCAATAAGTTCTGCGTAAATGTTAAGAAACGATTGGCGATATATTTATAGATAGGCATGCCGCCTTTCAATGCTCCATTACCTAAAATGCGACTGCCAAACACTACAGGGTAAACATCATTGCCAATAATACTCACCATTGCAGGGATCAGCTGTGGAGTGTATTGATAATCGGGATGGAGCATGATCACTATATCGCCTCCCAGCTCCAGTGCTTTTTTATAACAGCTTTTTTGATTACCGCCGTAGCCTTTGTTGCTTTCATGCCGCACTATATGGTGTATGCCCAGCTCTTTTGCTTTTTGTACTGTTTCATCTTTACTGGCATCATCAACCAATACCACTTCATCCACAATATTGAACGGGATTTCTTTGTATGTGATTTCTAATGTATTGGCTGCATTATAAGCCGGTAAAACCACAACTACTTTTTTATTATTGAACATGGGCGCAAATATACAGCCCCCTTCCGACTTCCCCCAAAGGAGGAAGCCACCATTGCACAGCCCTGACTTTTAAAAAAAGTAAAAGTTAGGGCTGGAACTCTTTATTGCTGCCATGAAAAACAGATCCCTGAATGAAGCGTCGCCGTCAGAGGACGGCTATCTGCACACAAGTATGTTACATAAAGTTTTTCAACGTATTTGTACCCCTTTAGGGGATAGGGGTGTACATTTGCTGCCCGAAATAAAGTGGAATATGTTTCAAAATTTAAGTGAACGTTTAGAGAGTGCGTTTAAAAATATTAAAGGCGAAGCCCGCATTACCGAGCTTAATATTGCAGCTACGGTTAAGGATATTCGCCGCGCCCTGGTGGATGCAGATGTAAATTATAAAATTGCCAAAGAGTTTACCGATACGGTGAAGGAAAAAGCCATGGGCGCCAAAGTGCTGCTGTCAGTAAATCCCGGGCAGCAGATGGTGAAAATTGTGCAGGATGAACTGACGGAATTAATGGGTGGTTCAGAAAGTGAACTTGATATTAAAGGCGCACCCGCTGTTATACTCATTGCCGGTTTACAGGGTAGCGGTAAAACAACCTTCAGTGGAAAACTTGCCAATTACCTCAAAACACAAAAAGGAAAATCGCCATTGCTGGTGGCGGCTGATATTTATCGTCCCGCAGCAATTGATCAGTTGACTGTACTGGCAGGACAGATTGGTGTGGATGTTTACAGCGAACGTGAAAATAAAGATGTGGTTGCTATTGTGCAGAATGCAATCAAAGAAGCAAAAGCAAAAAATAAAAATGTAGTTATTATTGATACGGCCGGCCGTTTAGCCATTGATGAAGTGCTGATGAAGGAAGTGGCCGACATCAAAGCGGCTGTAAACCCCAACGAGATTTTGTTTGTGGTGGATAGCATGACGGGGCAGGATGCAGTGAACACAGCCAAATCATTCAACGACCGATTAAACTTCACCGGTGTTGTATTAACCAAGCTGGATGGTGATACAAGAGGTGGTGCTGCGCTTTCCATTAAATACACCGTGAACAAGCCCATTAAGTTTGTAAGCAGTGGCGAAAAAATGGAAACACTGGATGTGTTTTATCCCGAACGCATGGCCCAACGTATCCTTGGCATGGGCGACATTACTTCATTAGTAGAGAAAGCCCAGGCACAGTTTGATGAAGAAGAAGCAAAAAAACTTGAAAAGAAAATCCGCAAGAACCAGTTTGATTTTGAAGATTTCAAAAAGCAACTGGAACAGATCAAAAAAATGGGAAACCTGAAAGATCTGATGGGTATGATCCCCGGTATGGGCAAGGCAATGAAAGATATAGACATCAGCGATGATTCGTTCAAAGGAGTGGAAGCCATCATAAATTCCATGACACTGCAGGAAAGAGCCAATCCCGATCTCATTGACCAAAGCCGCCGTAAACGTATTGCCAAAGGTTGCGGAAAAGATATTGCCGAAGTAAATGCTTTCATGAAACAATTTGAGCAAATGAAGCAAATGATGAGTACGATGAATAAAATGCCAACAGGAGGCCGCATGATGCCTGGTTTGGGCCGCCGGTAAAAATTTAATTTTTTAATGGTTGGAAGTTTGACGCTTTGCCATTATTTTTGCAGTCCTTAATTTAAGAAAACCTAATTATTCACGCATTTAAATTTTAATTTACGATGCCAGTTAAAATCCGTCTGCAAAGACACGGGTCAAAAAAGAGACCCTTCTATTTCATCGTAGTGGCCGACGCAAGAGCCCCAAGAGATGGAAAATTCATTCAGAAAATTGGTACTTACAATCCTGTTACAGAGCCTGCTGTGATCCAGATAGATCGTCAGAAAGCACTGGAGTGGTTAACCAAAGGAGCTCAGCCAACTGATACAGTTCGCAAAATCCTTTCTACCAAAGGTGTATTGTACCTGAAACATTTGTTACGTGGTGTTGGTCTCGGTTTGTTCGATCAGGCTGCTGCTATGGAAAAATTCCAGGTATGGCATGTTGAACACGAAGCTGCTGAAGCTAAGAAAAGAGATGAAGCACGCCGTAGCCGTTTCAAACAACGCAGTGGTGGTAACTACCAACGCCGCCCTTACGCCCCCCGTCAAGAGGGTGGTGGTGAAGGAGCTGCTCCACAAGGAGAATAATTAAACATTACTCTTGATAAAAAATCCCCCGAATATTCGGGGGATTTTTTTTTGGCCGCCAGGCGGCCTCATCCGACCTCACCCTCGTTCCCTCTCCAAAGGAGAGGGATGGTACTGTTTTACAACTACAAACTTTTAGTTCTTCCACTTCAACAATAGAATACAACTCAAAATAACTTATACTCTTCTGCATGTTAGGTCTGTGCGTTGATGGCTTCTTGCCTCACCCTCTTATCCCTCTCCTTGAAGAGAGGGACGGCACTGTTGAATAAAGCCAAACATTTTGTTCTTCCACATCCGCAATAGAATAAAACTGAATATAATTTAAACTCTCAAACAAGTTAGGGTTGTGTGGCCTCATCCTCCTTCTCCAAAAGAGAAGGAGCGGTGCAAAAGTTCAAAGCCAAACGTATTATACTTCCACATCAGCAATAAAATAAAACTGAACATAACTTAAACTCCCCAACAGGTTAGGGCTGTGCATTGAGCTCTCCCCTTTCGGGGGAGTTGGAGGGGGCTGTATATTTGCACAATGGAACAATACTTCAGCATCGGACAAATTGTGGGCACATTCGGATTAAACGGAGAAGTGGTACTCAAACACAATCTTGGAAAAAAAACTTCACTCAAAGGATTGGAAGTGCTGTTTATTGAAGAAGCAAAAGATAAGTTCCTGCCTTATTTCATTACCGCCACCAAGATCAAAAACGATGAAGAAGTATATGTAACGGTTGATGGCATTACCACAAAAGAAGCTGCCAAAAAAATTTCGCCAAAAAAAGTGTGGTTACGGGAAGATGATTTTAAAAAATATGCCGGAAAAACGGCACCCATTTCTTTGATTGGTTATTTAATGATTGATGGTAAAAAAGAATTGGGCAATGTGCTGGAAGTAATTGAACAGCCGCTGCAGATTTTATGCCGGTTGGAAATTGAAGGTAAAGAAGTGTTGATACCGCTTCATGAAGAAACCATCCGCAGCATCAATCATAAAAAGAAACAGGTGATAGTGGAGTTGCCGGATGGATTGCTGGAAGTGTATTTGGGGTGAGGGGGTGTCGCATCTTGAAAAAGCAAAGAAACAATCTGGAGATTGTTTGTATAAAACTGCAAAGCCTGGAGAATTTGCAGAGCAGGCAATCTACCAGGATTTCAATTTTAAATTAGCTATTTCGTCAAAACGCTTGTCTCTGGTAACAAGTGTAAGGTCGTGTTGTTTAGCACAAGCTGCGATCCAAACATCGTTTGTCGGCAAAGGTTTTCCTTTTTTGTAAAGGGCTGCAATTAACTCACCATAAATTTTTGCTGTTGCTTTATCAATATCCATAACTGTGCATAACTCTAAAAACTCATTTAACTTTTTGAGATGTCTTGATCTGTTAACAACCCGATTGATACCAATATATAATTCACCAAGAGCAACAGAACAAATGTAAAATTCAGGAAGTTTATGAAGTTTGTCTGCAATGGTTTTGTTGCCATCAAACACTTCAATAATAATATTTGTATCAATTATAAATTTACTTCCAGTCATCAGGATTAATTGTTTCGCAGGTTTCTTCTATTACCTTTCTCATTTGAGAAGACTCTTTTTTTGTAAAGATGCCAACAAAATCGTAGATGCTTAATTTTTTAAAAGCAGTATCTTTTTTCTTTTTTGAGTTTTTTAAAACAGATTCGATCTCAACAAGTGTTGCATCGTTCTTAACTTTCAGAACTTCTTCGATCAATTGTATTTTTCTTGCTTCTGTAAACATATAGCCTGTTAATTCACCAAATTTAAACTTTCTGCACAACTATTCAAAGGATTCGTTTACCTCACCTTCTTCAACAGCACCTTTGCATATTTGTAATACTTGCTTTCTTTCTTCACCACTGCTGCATATTGTTTGGCTTTATCGTTCTCATGTAAATTAAAGGCAGATAATGCAGCAAAGAAATTTGCATCCTCTTTATAAACTGATTCTCCCTTCACCATGTTTTCAAACAAAAGCAAGGCTTCTGTATAATTCTTTGTCTTTACCAAACTGATACCGAGATGATAGTTGATGGTTGCATCTTCGGGATGTGTTGTTTTTAATTGCTGAAAAGCAATAACCGCTTCAGCATACTTTTCATCATTGAACAATTGTGCGGCCTTCTCCATTTCAGTTTCATTGCCCCGGGTAACAGCTCCGGGCATATCATCAACAGGATAACCATCAACAGAAACACCGGGCAGGAATAAAAAGAAAATCAGCACAACCGATGCAGCCAAAGCCAATGCAGTAACAATCCGGTTCATGGAAATTACCCGTCCGCCCTTTTGCTGTTCGGCTTTATGAAAATGTGTTTGGGTAAGTGGCGTTAATATTTTTTTCAGTTCGGGTAAAGTTTGTTCTGCCTGCTGATGTTTATCAATGGTTGTTTGCAGAAAACGAAGTTCCGCCAGATGCTTCTGCAGTTGTTCATCAATCTTAAGCTGTTGTTCAAACTCCAGTTTTTGTTCAGCGCTCATTTCGCCGCTGAGATAAGCTTCAATATTTTCCAAAGTATATTTCATGGCATCAGATCTTTAAATTTTGGATTGTTACGTACCAGCTCTGCCAGCTCACCCATGCAGTTACTTTTTCGCTTTCTGAAATAAGCATAGCTCATGCCTAATTCTTCGGCTACTTCTTCCTGTGGTTTCTTCAGCAAACTCTTCAGGATAACTTCTTTGCAGTTACCCATCTGGTTGAGCATACTCATCACCAACTGTTCACGACCCATCTGGTTTATATGCTCCTCTGCTGAGGCGTTTGCATCGCCCGGTATGTTGGTATATGCATCTTTCTCTCCGTTTGTTACTACTGTGAGCGAAGTTTTTTTTGTTTTGTTAAAATATTTTCGTTTGCACACTAATAAAAGAAAGGCTTCAAACGGGCAGGTAAGTACAAACTGTTTATCATGGGCCAGTTTATAAATATCAATCAATGCTTCCTGAAACACATCACCGGCATCGTCTTCACTGCACCCACGGGACAGCAGGTAAGCTTTCATGCCGGGCACAAACCGCTGATAAATTTCACTGATGAGCCGTTGGTCATGTGTAAGCAGGGCTTCAATATATTTTTGATCGGCGTGCAAGGAATAAGCTTTGGTTGCATTAAAAATAAGATTTTTATACTTTAGGGTAACAGTTTACTATTATCATTGATATACCTTTATAAACTACATGAAGAAATTTCTTGCCCATATCATCCTCATTCTTTGCTTTACCCAAACATTTGCACAGAAGGATACATCTGTAATACTATCACAGAAAGAAAATAAAGTTTCGTTCAAAGCCAATCTTCCCCCGCTTACACAGATACCCGGAGCGCCTGCGCCTTTCTATACCTATTTATGGGATTTTGGCGATGGACATTTCAGCACTTCTGAAAATGCTGAACATATTTATGATAAGGTTGGCGATTATGAAGCCGTCCTTTATGCCGTAAATAATTATGATGACGGAAAAAAACCCGGCCGCAAACCAACAAAGCTTGGTGTAAAGCAGGTGAATAAAGCTTATTTGGCATCTGTATCGCCTGCTGAAAATAATTTTTTCAAAGCAAATGGAATTTTTGAACTGAAATACAACTGCATGGCCAAACCCGGCGATACAATGGTAGTAATGGCCGGCTGGAAAAATGATGCAGCAGTTAACGGAAAAGTTTATCTCTTCATCAACGAAAAACAGTTTGGAGAAAATTCATTTGATACAGCGGGTTTTCGTTTATACAATGAAGCAACGCTTTCCAATGAAAAAAATGCAATTGCATCCATTCGCCCGTTTGAAAATATGATGCTTACCAGCAGCGGAAGCCCTGCTTCGTATTTCAAAGATGAAAAAAAGTTCAGCGGCGTTGAGAGTAAAACATTTTTAATGAAGACGATGCAGTCGTACAAAAATGTATTTGCAGTTGATGTAAAGAATTTGTCGCAGCAATCACAATTCATGTTTGCCAATCTCTATGTTACTCCCGGTATGATCAAGGATACCAACGCAACGATTGTAATTACCGGTTTGTTTGTGCCCGATAGCGGCGATGTGTATATGCATCAACTCAATATCCCCATTGTAACATCGCATGATCCCAACAAAATGAATTTGAAACAGGGACGATTGAGTTACCGCACACTGAATAAAAATAAATCACTTGCTTATAAAATTCGCTTTCAGAATAATGGCAAGGGTCCCGCAAGGAAAATTTTATTGGATATTTCTTTGCCATCGGCCATAGACCCAACAACCATCAGCATTAAGGATATGTGGCCATACTGTTTACCATGCGACAGTGTGCCCAACCGAACCGGTTGCTGGCAACTCATTACTACCAACGACAGTGCAGCTTTTGTGTTCAATGGAATTTATTTGCCGGGAACCAATCAACAGGGTGTGGAAGATAAAGACAGCACCAAAGGCTTTGTTGAGTTTGATGTGAAAACAAAAAAGAAATTGGACAACCTTCCTTTCAAAGGCCGCACTGCTATTTATTTTGATAAGAACGAACCGGTGATCACCAATTTTGCAACAGGAAGATTTAAGCCCGGCTTTTCTCCCATTGTAATGGCAGGTTATGAAATGAACCTTGGCAGGTTTGGAATGAATGACGGAGTTACACTTGGTGCAGGTATTGCAAGGCTGGCGCCGCACAAACCGTATTTTCAGTTTGAAATATTCTTTAAATTACTTCGTACCACATCCGATTTCAGCAGCAATACTCCGGGTCTTGTAAGAATTGCCGGAAAGGATTATGATTATCGTTCTTACACTGGCAGCAACAGCAGTTCTTTTATCAAATTGGGAGTAGTGCCTGTTCATGTTCGCCACAATCTCAATGATATTTTTTCTGCAGGACTTGGTTTAAGAGTGGATACAGAGTTGAGTGGAAGTACCAACAGTCAAAATAATTATGTGCTGTTTAATTTCAACGGACAACTGAATTATCCGTACAGCAATTCACAAAAAACAAAGATCAAAGGTTTTTCAAATGTTGACTTTCTTCCTTTTGCTGATTTACAGGCGGGAAGGGTACGATTAGGTCCACAGGCAGGCGCCCGTTATTACTATGGCGGGAAAAACAATAGTTATCTCTATTTTTACGCATCCTGGCGTTTATAAAAATTTCATACGGTCAAATTAAATATTCAATGCAAAGTATTGTTTGCATTGCAGTTGCTGTTTTGTTTTTTTCAGGCGATGAAAATCCGGCAGCAAATGATTCTGTAAGAGTAAGGTTTCAGCAAAAAGATTCATTAAGTCTTTATCTTGAAAAATTGTACGGGGTCACAGATGATCAGCCGTTTTATTATTCCAACAAAGCTGATTCATTACTGAAAACATTGTGGCGAAAACCGGCTGAAGTACATGAGCAAACAGCTTATCTCGACTTTATCCTCAACATCGCTTATCATTTATTGCAACAGGGACAAATACCTGCAAGCTGCCGCTGGTATGAAACTGGATTGAATTATTACCGGCAAAACAAACTCATAAGTTATGAAGCAGAAGAATTTATTTTTAAACCTTTGGGTAATAACTATGTACGCTTAGGCGATTATGATAAAGCAGTAGCCATTCAACAGATGGCAATTGAACAGGCGCTGGAACATACTAAACGGGAGTTACTTTCTTCTTTGTACAGCAACCTTGCCATTTCCTTTTTCTGGCTGAAGAATTACAGGGAAGTGCAATTGAATTGTAACAAAGGATTGCAATACATTTCATTCAATGAAACGGTGACGGGCTTATTGTACAATGTAAAAGCCGATGCTTTTTTTGAAGCAGGGATCAGTGACAGCGCTGCTTTTTACAATCAGAAAGCACTGCAATTTTTCCAATTGCCCGAAAGTGCAGAAGCAGATGCAGGATGGATTGTTTCTACCTTGCGGCTTTCATCAAAACTTTTGGCAAATCAAAAACAATACAAACAGGCAGTCATCAAATTGCAGAATGCAGAAATGATTCTGCAACAATCTTACCCCGATACAAAGCAAAGAGACAAAGCCAAACTATTGGTTGAAAAAGGAACTCTGTTTTTACAGTTGAATTTAACCGACAGCAGTATTGCAAATTTCAGAAAGGGACTGCATTATTTTCAGTACAGCAGCAATGGATTTTTTCCTGATAACACAGTTACAGGTTTATACTTTGGTTTGGCAAAAGCATTGAAGCAACAAAATACTGACAGCAGTTTACATTATTACCAGTTGGCAATAGCCAATGATTATTACACCAATCAATTAGTAAGTACATCTGCCAACAGTTTGCAAAACAGTGTTGTTGCTGATGAAGAAATGAAGGATGAAGCAATAAGTGCTTTTTACCGGCAACATCAACGCACAGGAAAAAAAGAATACCTGCAAAAACAATTATGGTTGATGGAGCTTTCCAAAGGAAGAAAATTGCTGAATGAAATGAACCGCACAAGGCAATGGCATCAGGATTCATCTTTACAACAAACGCAGCAACTCTTCCAGGAACTGCGGTATGATTATTTGTTATTGGCTGAAACAACTGACCCTGTTCGTAAAGTACAGATTGAACAGCGCATCCGCCAGCAGGAATTAACATTGGGGCTTGAAGAAAACCGTTTTTCCCAATTGCTGAAAGAGCCTTCTTTTGCGATTTTTCAACAGAAGCTTGCTACGGTAACGGCTTCTGCTTCTTTGTTGAGTTATTCTATTGCCGGTGATTCTTTGTATTGTATAATGGCAATCAAAAATGAATTGCAGGTTGCGGTGCTTCCTGTAGCTGATATGATGAATACAAGACTATTGCAGTTTCTGCACAATTACTTTAATGATGGAGTGAGCGAGTTCAACAATAACCCCACAACTTATTTTCAATCATCCTTTCAGTTGTTGCAAAAGCTGATCCCTTTTATTTCATCAACACAACAGCAACTTATCATTTCTCCCGATGGTTTATTACATCAGCTTCCGTTTGAAGCGTTGAGTGCGGATGGTAAAGAACAATTCCTGGGCGAACAAAAACAGATCAGCTATCTCTATTCCTTTTTACAATATGTAAATGAAGAACTAACAACCAATACTTCATTGCCTGTTACAGTTTACTCTTTTAATGAACAGCATCTTGGTTTTGCGGCATTGCCCAATTCCTTAACAGAAGCAACGTATTTGAAAAAAAGATTTTCAACAACGGTTTCGGATGCAGCGCAAACCACAGAGGAAACTTTTGTGCAATCCCTTCAATCAAAAAACATTTTACATATAGCCACACATGCCGTTGCAAATGACAGCAGCAACCAACCCTATCTTGTATTAAAAAATAAATTTTATCTCGGGCAGTTGCAATATACTGTTACCGCTTCTCCGTTGGTGGTGTTAACAGCCTGTGAAACAGCAGCCGGGCAAATGCAAACCGGCGAAGGAGTTGTAAGCCTGGGCCGTGCCTTCATCAGCAAAGGAGTGAAAGGTGTTGTTGCCAGCCGATGGAAAGTAGATGATGCAATAGCGCCTGTTTTTGTAAAAGAATTTTATGAACAACTGAAACAAACACATTCACCTGCTGCCGCTTTATTTACAGCACGGAAAAAATACCTGCAGTCAACAACAGGACTTTCGCAAAAAAACCCATTGCTATGGGCCGGCTTCAGTTACATGGGTGTGGAGCAATGGATTGAATTGGAGAAGGCAAAAGGTTGGAGTTGGTATTGGTTGCTGTTATTATTATTGGCTGCTCCTGTTGCGTATTTTGCAGGAAGAAAAAGAAAATCCATTTGATTGGTAATTTATTATTAAAGGCGACAGCTTTTGAAAAGATGTCGCCTTTTTATTTGATTTTTTACTTCGCCGGCAAATTTCTTAAAAAGAAATCCCTCACATTACCACCCATGATCTTTTCAATTTCTACTCGGGTAAACCCTTCCTTCAGTAAGGCATTTACAATTAATGGCAATCCCGTTACATCAAAGTGCGTACCAATGGCGCCATCAAAATCAGAACCAAGTGCCACTTTATCTACACCAATCTTATCCGCAACATAACGGATACTTTTGGCAGTGGCCGTTGCATCAGTACCACATACAGCAGTTTCCCATAAACCAATTCCTACCAAACCATTTCGCTTACCAATCTCGATGAGATGTGCATCTGATAAGTTTCTGCGGTTATTGCAAACACCCTGCACACCTGTATGCGAAACAATCACCGGGCTGTTTGTAAATGCAAATACATCATCCATTGTTTTGGGCGATGAATGTGCAAGATCAATTACAATATGCATACTATCCATCTTATGAACCAATTGTTTGCCTGCTTCAGTGAGTCCGCCTTTTTTCATGCCGTGAGCCGAACCTGCCCACTCATTATCAAAAAAATGTGCAAGACCAATATAGCGTACACCGGCATCATATATTTTATACAGGTTGCTGATGTCATTCTTTAAACAATGAGCGCCCTCAATGCCCAGCATACCGGAGCTCATGTTGCGGTTTGTTTTTCTGTCGGTAATAAATTGTTGTAATGTTTCCTGGCTGGTGATGACACGGAATTGCCCTTTTGATTTGCTGGCAGCATGATGTAATTCTCTGCATTGGTTAAGTGCACGGCTCGTTAAATCGAACCAGGTATTAACAGGACGCAGTTGTGCAAAACTCAGCAAACTGATATCGTCGGTTTTATCATCGTTCTGTTCAATGTTGATTCCTTTAGGTGTTTTGCTCACAATAGTAAACACCTGCATGGCCATATTGGCCTGCAGCATTCGTGGAAGATCCACATGTCCGTAGCTGTGTTCTTTCAGCAGGTTCCTGTCCCACAGCAATTCATCGCAATGAAGATCGGCAATGAACGGAATGGAATCATACCAACTTACTTTTTCAGGATTATGTACTTTAAGTGTAACAATGTTTTTTGTTTTGTCAAAATAGCCGGGTACAAATCCAAAAAAGATAATGGCGGCAATAACGATAAGGATAAAAACGGCTTTCAGGATTTTTTTTAACATGGAACAGGATTGAATGTAGAGTGAAAATAAGAAAAAAGATGATTGGAGAGATGGCGAAGCTTTTTGAAGTTGCAGCCATGCCGGAATACTCTTTAACAACGCAACATCATTTCGAATCCTGCATGAGAGTTTGCAAAGTTTCGGTTGGATGATGCAGGATGAGAAATCTCTTTTATTAAAGACGATTTCAATGTTTGGAGATTTCTCCCTGCGGTCGAAAAGACGGCACTCTGGTTGAGCAAACATCTACCGTGCTCTTCAATGTTTTTGATTCATGAGGTGACACTTTTCAAAAAAGTGTCACCTCTGCCATGCATCTGCATTCTGCTTGTAATGGAATATTGAAAAATATGCTGTTTGTTACCAATACAGCAGTTTTGATGAAATAAATTCGCAAATAATAATTTCATTTTCTGTTTCAATAAAAAATCAGGTACTTTTTTAATGCCCCATCGGGACATTTCGTGGGTAACCAAATAAATAATGCTCTGCGGCGTTCCAGCGAAACGCTTGGTGCTGTTGCATTAACTCCAAACGTTCCTCTGGAACGTACTTTCCCTCTTCGCATTTTTCAACCCATGAGTCGTTCCTATGGAACGATTTTTTTTAAAAAATCTGCAATTCAACTGAGTTAAAGAAATTTAAGAACAAATATGATTCATAGGATTAGGTAGAATAAGCACTAATATCCAATGAACCGTCATTGCGAGCCACAGCATTAACTTTTACTTTCAACAAAACAGCGTGGCGAAGCAATCTTATTTTCCAATCATTGATGATTATTGATAAGATTACTTCGGCGCTTTTATCATGTTGAAGGTTTTAATCCGATCCTGTGTCTGCAATGACGTAAGTGCGAAAGTGATGGCAGCATTACGTTTGAACATATTCTACCTAATCCTAATGATTCAAAAGGTGACACTTTTTTGAAAAGTGCCACCTCTGCTCTGCATTGAAAACAAAACCCTGAAGTGTGCAACCACGCAGCCACTTTGTTGCGTGGCAGGCGCAATAGCAGTACAACAGTTACTAATAAAAAATCTATCTTGCTCCCGGCGGGCATTTTTCTTTCAAAAATGCTGTGTATAATTTCATCAAATGTGCAAAGGTTCCCTGTCCTTCATTGATGCTGTGTGTGCGGTTGGGATAGGGCATAAACTGAAACAGCTTTCCGTATTTGATGAGTTCATTGATCAGTACTTCCGCATTGCTGTAATGCACATTGTCATCGCCTGTAGCATGTACATACAATAAATTTCCCTTCAGGTTTTTTGCATAAGTGATGGGCGATCCTTTGATGAAATCATCTTTATTTTCCTGCGGCAAACCCATGTAACGTTCCTGGTAAATATTATCATAGAACAATTGGTTGCTCACTGCTGCAATGGCAATACCTGTTTGAAAAAGATCGGGATATTGAAACAGCAAATGCAATGTGGTAGATCCTCCAGCACTCCAGCCCCATACTGCCACTCTTGATGCATCGAGATATTTTCGTTGTTCCAATAATTTTTTCATGCCCATTGCCTGGTCACGGATATTGAGGCGACCGATCTGTTTGTAAATACTTTTTCTCCATGCAGCTCCTTTCAAAGATGGTGTGCCACGGTTGTTGAGCGATACATAAAAATATCCCTGTGCATTCATATCACCACTGAACATATAATTATAACCGGCATAAAAATCATCTTCTACTGTTGTGGTAAAAGGTTCGCCATACACATACAATACAACAGGAT
Source organism: uncultured Chitinophagaceae bacterium (assembly GCA_947085245.1). GTDB lineage: Bacteria > Bacteroidota > Bacteroidia > Chitinophagales > Chitinophagaceae > Lacibacter. The sequence goes on from CAMTVU010000003.1 coordinate 26,012, forward strand.
ATTTTTTGGTGCTGTCGTAATTCTTTGGTTTGCTCATCCAGCCATCCATGGTTACTCCATCTTCTGTTGTTATGGTGAAGAATTCAAGATTGGTGCGGATGACAGGTTTGATGGTTTTCAACAGATCATCACCTGCAATGGGCTGATGACCGGGCAAACTGATCAGTTGTGAAACAGGCATCACAGCCCTGCTGGTAAAACCATGCACAGCATATTTACCTGTTGGCGATAATTCATAACTGTTGGTGCCATTGTATCCTTCGGGTGTTACTCTTACGGCTTTGCTCTTTCCATCCATTTTTACTTTGTAGAGATAACGTTGAATGGGATTATCGGGCGATGCAATAAAATACACTTCATTATTTGCTTCATCTACAGCGCTGATTGTGGCAATATCATAATTGCCAGCGGTGAGCAAAGTTTCTTTACCGTCTCTTGTAATTTTATAAATATAACGCCATCCGTCTTTTTCGCTCACCCATAAAAATGCAGCACCGTTATTGATAAAATCCCAATCTCTTGGATCATCATCGTTCCAACGGGTTTTGATGTCAATCCATGCTTTATCTGTTTCAGTATAAAATTCTTTTACAGTTCCTGTTGAAGCATTGCAAAAAAACAATTTGCTTTCATTTTGTTTGCGGTTGAGTTGCTGCACCACCAGTTCGGTATTGCTGGCAGCCCACTCCATGCGTGGCAAATAATTGTTGAAAGGATTGCCGGGAATATTCATCCAAACAGTTTTACCGGTTTCAACATTTACCACGCCAATCTTTACCGGTGATGGAGCTTCCCCAACTTTGGGGTACTCAACAGGAATTACCTTTGAATAATTACTGTCTGATGTGTTGAGCATATTATAATCCTTTACCTGGTTGGCATCTACCTGCCAGTAAGCAATATTTTTACTGTCGGCGCTCCAGCGAAAACCATCACGGCATCCAAACTCTTCTTCATACACCCAGTCAAACGTTCCGTTGATGAGTTTTTTTGTATTGTTGGTGGATGTTACTGCAGTTGACTTTCCGGTTTCAACATCCTGTACATAAATATTATTGGCATGTACATACGCAACTTTTTTCCCATCGGGCGAAAGCTTTGCATATAGCAAGGATTGTGCAGGTTTATCTTTCCCAATTTGTTTCAAAGTATTTGTTGCTGCATTAAACAACCAGTAATCACCCCTGGTGTTGTACCGCCACACACGGGCTGTGTTGGTGAAAATGAGAACTTGTGTTTCATTTTCATTCACAGTAAAATCGGCAATGCTCATCTGTTTACCATCAGCCAGCTTTAAAATTGTTGCAGGCAAGATCACTTTCTGTTCACCGTTTTTGAAATTTGATTTCACAACAGCGTTGTTATCATTTTCATACATGCTGTTTCCGTCTTTCGCCCATTTGATCTTTTCTGCTTTAAATTGAGCCAAGGCAGAAAATCCAATAATTAAAAAACAAAATCCAAAAAAGAAATGCTTCATAATGTTTAATTAAGGCTTCGAAAATAATTAAAAGACTGATGCCATGATTTTTGTAATTTTATGCTATGACCAATTTTCCATTCAGTAAAAGCCTGTTTTGGGATACAGATATTTCCAAAGTTGACGTGTTCCGAAGCAAATCTCACATTATTCAGCGTGTTTTGGTAAGAGGAGGAATGCAGGACATTAAGAAATTAATGAAATTATACAGCAAGGAAGACATCATTGAAGCAGTAAAAAAAAGCAGGGAACTGGATAAACTAACGCATAACTTTTGCAGCAACTATTTTCACATTCCAAAAGAAGAGATGCATGCTCCATCTGAATTCTATCAATGAGGTAACCTGTCATTTACTGCAATCACTTTGTTCAAAGGATTACTTACAAGATTTTGCTCTGGCTGGCGGCACTTCCCTTGCATTGCAATTGGGACATAGAAAAAGCATTGACATAGATTTGTTTTCTTTTGATGATGTTAATATGCCTGAGATCAGTTTATTTCTGGAGAATGATTATGATAACATAGAAATAAGGAGAACAACCCCTGTGTTTATCTTTTGCAATATCAATGGCATTAAGTCAGACTTTGTAAAGCATAATAAATATATTTTATTGAACCCCAGTATTACAATTGATGGCATCAGGATGTATTCTATTGAAGATATTGCTGCCATGAAACTGAATGCAATTTGTGGCAGGGGCTCTAAAAAAGACTTTTATGATATTTATCTCTTACTGCAGAAATTTTCATTAAAAGAACTTTTAACTTTTTTTGACACTAAATTCAATTCAGACAATTCATGGATGGCAATAAAAAGTCTGCAATATTTTGAAGATGCAGATCAAAACGAGCAACCTGAATTACTAATCAAATATCCAGATTGGGATAAAATGAAAACCTATTTTATTCAAACAGTGAATGATTTTAAATTCTGAGCACATGCCCGAAATAGAAAAACTGCGCATTGATAAATATCTCTGGGCCATCCGGCTCTTTAAAACCCGCAGCCAGGCTGGGGATGCCTGCGATAAAGGCAAAGTGAAATTTAACGGTGATAACTGTAAAGCATCAAGGCAGGTAAGTGTGGGCGATGAATATGAAGTAAAAACAGAAGCCAAACGCTGGCGCATTAAAGTAACCGGGCTTTTGTACAAGCGTGTTCAATACAGCGAAGCGGTTAATCATTACACTGATATTACTCCTGCAGAAGAACTGGACCGCATCAAATCCGTTGCTTCTTCATTTCATACAGGTAAACGGTTGAGCAAAGTGGGAAGACCAACGAAAAAAGTGCGAAGAGATTTAGATGGGTTTATGGACTAAATAATTCATTTTGAAATATGTAAAGTATGCTTTACATTTGAAATGTCAAGTAAACTTTACATCATGAAAACACGATTTTTACTGCCTCATCAATTTAAAAAAATTGGTCTTGTACTTTTTGTATTTGGCTTTATTGGTTGGCTTTGGGGGCAATTTGGAGGTTCTGCAAGAATGATCCAAAACCTGGTTAACCCGAAAGGAACGATTGCTACTTATCATCCATTGGCACAAAACCAACATGAATTGAATGTTGCTTTTCTAAGCATTACCTTTTTTGGATTTCTGCTTGGCCTCGCTCTTTTAATTCTGTCGAAAGAAAAAAATGAAGATGAGTATAGCCAAAAAATAAGATTAGAATCATACCAGTTTGCAGCCTTCTTTCAATTTGCATTAATTTTAATTTTACTGATCAGTATTTTTATTACAAGATCAGATTTAATGGAGACACTTATTGTTGAACTTGGCTTATTTTTCATTCTTTTATATTGGATAGTTTACCTGGTCAGATTCAATTTTTTGATGTATTTGAATAAACGAGCGCTAAAGAGAAGCTAATATGAAAAATAAAGTAAAGGATGAACGCCTTAACCAAAACATTAACCAAACTACGTTTGCAGAAAAATTAAACGTATCCCGCCAAACCATACACGCCATTGAAACCGGGAAATACATTCCAACAACAACCTTAGCCCTTAAGATAGCCAAACTGTTGAATAAAAAAGCAGAAGACCTTTTTATTCTTGAAAAGGGTGATTAATTATTTTGAATTTATCTTTGATGCATCTCATACCCCCCTTTAGGGGTTGGGGGCTTTAATGCAAATTCACATCATTTCCGTTGTTCCTGAATTGCTCGATAGTCCGCTCAATCACAGTATTATGAAACGGGCTAAAGACAAAGGCCTGCTCAACATTACCGTGCATCAGCTCCGCAAATGGGCGGTGAATGAATACGGGCAGGTAGATGATTACCAGTACGGCGGTGGTGCAGGCATGGTAATGATGTGCGAACCGCTGGAAAAAGCCATCAACGAATTACAGCAGGAAAAAAAGTTTGATGAAATTATTTTTCTTACACCTGATGGTGAGCAATTGAAACAACAAACAGTCAATCAGCTTTCACTCAAAGAAAATATCTTACTCATCTGCGGGCATTACAAAGGCATTGATGAACGCATCCGTGAACATTATGTAACCAAAGAAATTTCCATTGGTGATTATGTTTTGAGTGGTGGTGAACTGGCTGCTGCCGTTTTGGCTGATGCAATCGGCCGGTTGATTCCCGGTGTGCTGAATGATGAAACTTCTGCACTCACAGATTCGTTCCAGGATAATTTATTAGCACCTCCCGTTTATACAAGACCCGTTGATTACAACGGATGGAAAGTGCCGGACATATTATTAAGCGGCGACCTGAAAAAAATTGAAGAGTGGCGTTATGAACAATCTGTTGAGCGAACCAAACAAAGAAGGCCCGATCTGCTGGATGAAGAATAAATCAGGGTTCAAATAACAATACTTTCAAATCATCCATGAGCAAAGGCTTGTCACTCTCCGCATTCCAGCAATAAACAGAAACACGATCAAAGTCGTTTGGAATTTTTGCATCGAAATAAATACGCTTGGTTTCATTATCCTGCAACACACGAAACACACGAACCATATTATACTTCAGCATTTCATTGCCTTTATAAAACTTCACAATAAACTGCGCCATCCGCCAGGTGTTCCATTCTTTCCCCTCTGTTCTGAATGTGGCGGAGACACGAAGCCGGTTTCCTTTTCCTTCCGGCAGGGTGAAAAAATATTCTGGTGTTGATTGTTTTTCTTTATTTAGAAATAAACTTTTTCCTGAAACTGCATACAGTGTTGTTGCATGTTCATCTGTTTCAGTATCAAAATTGTTGGCATAAATTTCACTGGATGCTGTTGGTGTTCCTTTGAATTGTTCCGGGTTATCTAACAGGAACTGTACATTCCCGTCCACTTTGTATTGAAACAGAATTGCTTTGAGATAAGCATCCGTCATTTCTCCTGCCCTGTACAAACCACCACGATGAGCCTGGTGTGTGAGCCAGAAATTATAATACGTACATATCAATAAAAATCCGGCAACAATCAATTGCAGATAGATTTTCTTCTTCAATAACACATCCATCAATGCAGCAATGGAAACAGCAAGAATGGGATAAGATTGAATCATGGCACGCATGCCCAAACTTCCGCCATACCACCAAATGTCCCATGCAAAGCAGATATAAATAAATAAGGCACTGAACAATGAAACGATTCCGAAAAGCTGTTTCTGATTTTTATACAGAAAAGGAAGCCCGATAAAAAACAAAATCATCACGGGTGTGTAAGTAAGCCATCCGTTATTGGAACTAAACATTCCCCTGTACAAATGCGGACGCAGCCAACTGAAACCCTGCTCCCCGTAACTGTAAACAACCCACTCACCACTGCTCCATTTCCAGTAAAGAAGTTGAATAAAGATAAAAGCAATCATGAATAGAGTTGCTGCAATTACATACTTGAACTGCTTAAGAAAAAAAGTCAATCGCTGTTTGATTTCATCAACAGAAAAAACACCCCAAAGCAAAGGAATGAGTATGGAAATAATTTCTGTTGGACGTATCAAAGTGGCCCATCCAACAAAACAACCAATCAATGAAGCTTTTATCAGAGATGGCTGTTTATAGAATTGAATGGTTGTGAAGATGAGCAAACAATACAGGGTAAACAAACTGTTATGTGTCATTCCAACATCAATAGCTGCATAGTTGAGATAGTTGCATGCAAACACAATAATCAGCAAAGTGATGGTTGTTACTTTATCAGAAAAATATTCAAGTAAGATTTTCCGCAGAAACCATACACCAATCAATGCAATCAGGATCATACCCAAACTAATTGCAACTTGATAGGGATAAGAAAAACCATCTGCAGGATAAGAAGCTGAATATTTTGCATAAAGATGAGCCGCTGTAAAAAAAGGCAACATCATCAAAGCTTGCCCCGCCGGATATTTCATCACATAATTGCCCGATGAATGAAGAAAGGCTTGTTGAAAATCAGGTGTGGGTTGATACTTCGCAAGGATACTGTCTTTGAAAGCGATTTTTTTCAGATCCTTATAAATAAATGCTGCCGGTAAATACATGTAATAACCCGAAGCATCCCAACTGATAGTTGCTTCGCTGCCGGGTTTGTTCCATTTGGGATAATAGAAGATACCTGTGAAAAGGATCAGTGCACAACAAAGAAAAAAAGCAAACAGGGAAAGTTTCATGATACTGCTAAAATAGTTAAAAGAGTACTGCTGAAAGAATGCTACCTGCAACTACCGGCGCTTTCAGAATAAATTCATTCTGTTTATGGGTTTTCTTTCGCCACAAATATCAACCGGCAACCCTTCATCAATTTATTGCAGCGTCTTTCTCTATTTATCAAAAAGCTTATCAGAAAACCTGCATTTTCGTGTAACGAAGTGCTGCCTGCACACGTATTATAAGAATCTTTAACTGACAATATGCGATTATACCTGCTTTCCTTTTTACTGATAGTCTTTAGTTCACAGGCAATTTCACAAAATGCCGATGAAAGCGCTACTGCCAGGCGTAACATCCTTCACATCAAAAAAATCAACAGCATTATCAAAATTGACGGAGTAACTGATGAACCTGAATGGCAGCAGGCAGAAGTAGCTGCCAACTTCTGGAAAAAATTTCCCAAAGATGATGGCCCAGCCAAACAAAAAACAGAAGTGAAGGTTTTATATAATGATCAGTTTCTTTATGTTTCATTTATAGTATATGATTCGGGCAAAACGTTTATTCAAAGTTTGAAAAGAGACTTTGGGCATGATGGTAATGATTGTGTAGCTATTATCCTTGATCCGCAAAATCAAAAAACCAATGGGTTTTTCTTTGTAGTAAATTCATTCAACGCACAATCAGAAGACCAGGTAAGCCCCAATGGAAACCTGCGATGGAGTTGGGATAATAAATGGTTCTCTGCTACAAAAAAAACAGAGAAATACTGGATAGCAGAAATTGCCATTTCGTTTAAAACATTACGCTATGCTGCGGATAAAAAGGAATGGGCCATTAATTTTTTACGGGTTGATACCAAAACAAATGAATACACGGTTTGGAATAAAATACCGATAAATTTCCCTTCTTATGATCTTGGCTATATGGGTATTTTGTCCTGGGACCAGGCACCACCTGCCCCCGGCCGTAATATGGTGGTGATTCCTTATGTAACTGCACAGGCAACTGAAAATAAACAAGAAAATCAACCAACACAAACAAAAGCCAATGCAGGATTTGATGCAAAGATTGCATTGAACTCGGCGCTCAATCTTGATTTAACGGTGAACCCTGATTTTGCACAGGTAGAAGTTGACAGGCAGGTAACCAATCTTACCCGCTTCAATATCTTTTTTCCCGAACGCAGAAATTTCTTTTTGGAAAATTCAGACTTGTATTCTCAATTTGGCATTCCGCCCATTCGTCCTTTTTATTCAAGGCGAATTGGATTAGATCGTAACGGCAACCAGATACCCATCTTATTCGGAACAAGATTAACCGGTAACCTTGGTAAAAAAACAAGAGTGGGTTTGCTGAACATGCAAACAGCAAGAAAAGAAAATTACAGCCCGGAAAACTATACGGCTGTTACTGTAAATCAAAGAGTGCTCAAACGTTCTACCATAAAAGGATACTTTTTAAACCGCCAGGCATTTTTAACTGATGAACAAAAGCAAAAAGATCCCCTGCTTGAGTATGGAAGAAACGCCGGTATAGAATTAAACTTTACCGATGAAAAAGGAAAGTGGAATGGATGGAGCGCTTATCATCATTCTTTTAAACCGGGTATCAGTAAGGATAATCAGTATTTTAATTTTGGCGGTTCGTTTAATGCAAGAAGATTTGAAACTGTTGTTGACCTCAGTTCACTTGGTTCCAACTACTATACTGATATGGGCTACCTGGAACGTATAGAAAATTATGACGCTTTAAGAGATACAGTGATCAGGCTTGGCTATAAACATATATTTTCCAATACTTCTTACAAAATCTTTCCGCAAAAAGGATCTGTGAATCTGCATCAATTCCAGTTTGAAAATTACCTTGTAGTAAATCCCAATTTTTCATTTAATGAAAACAATACATCCCTGAAATACAGTATGATGTTTAAAAACACATCGAACCTGGCTGTTTCTTATGCAAACACACTTGTACAGTTACAATATCCTGTTTCTTTTACAGGCGGTACTCCGCTGCCCAAAGGAAAATACAGCTACAATAGATTTTATTTGTCTTACAGATCTGATTTCAGAAAACCATTTGGCTTTGACATTGGCGGTGGTGGCGGAGATTTTTACAGCGGCACTTCTTACAATGTGGAAGCAGGGATCAATTACAGAAATATTCCGCACTTGAATATTGCCATTAACTTCAACTATTACAACCTTCAGTTTCCCCAACCTTATGGCAATGCTGAACTGTTCTTGATTTCTCCAAGAGTTGAACTCAACTTCACAACAAATATTTTCTGGACAACTTTTTTGCAATACAACACGCAGGGAAATAATTTCAACATCAACAGCCGTTTTCAATGGCGCTTCAAACCAATGAGTGATCTGTTTCTTGTTTATACTGATAACTATTTTACCGATCCGTTTCTGAAAAACAAAAGCAGGGCTATTGTGATGAAGATGCAGTATTGGTTGAATTTGTAAATGCAATGGCCACAAAGACTTAAAGGCACGAAGAAACACAAAGAAAAGAGGTGACAGCTTTTTGAAAGGTGTCACCTCTGCAACTCTTCTTTACTCCCCTTTAGGGGTTGGGGGCTTTCACCCCTATCACCGGTAAACTTTTTTCCCTTATCAGTTCATTGAATTTCGGAACATCTTCAGCAATAATTTTCTTCAATTTATTCAATTGCTCATCGGCCTGTTTGCTCAACTCAGCATAAACTTCTTTTGATTGTTTGCCCGGCGGATTGATACCACTGTTCACCACATCAAACACACCGCTCAATTTATCATTGATGCGTATGGGGAAATTCAACGGATCCTGTCCGCTCTTTGATTTTGTTTGATAAAGCATTTCTTCAATGGCAGTTAATTCTTTCGTCATATTGCCAGCCATGTCTTTAATCTCTTTGGGGCAATCTTTTCCCTGGCGTGTTACAAACTCATTGATCTGTGTACGCAGAGTACGGATGTCTTTAATTCCTTTTTGTACTTCGTTAAATTTATTCTGAACGGTTAACAGAAAATCAAACTGTGCTTCATAATCTGCCTGTGCTATTTTGTAGTTAGGATCGGCTTTTACAGTAAACGAAACTTCTGCTGAATCTGTTCCCACTTTCACTTTTGCAAAATAAGTTCCGGGTGGCGCTGTAATGGTACCGGGTGCACCGTTCCACAAAATCATTCCTTCGCTTGGTTCTGCCGGTGGATATTGCAGATCCCAGGCAAACTGGTTCAGCCCTTTTGTAATTTCCATTTTGTCTTTTCCATCAACAGCAAAAGTTTTGATCAGCTTTTTATTTTTATCCATGATGCTGATGGATGCTTTGGTACTGTCTGTAACATCTTTTGCATAATAATTGATTTGTGCACCTGCCGGTGGATTAGCGCCTGCATTGCGTGGCGCACCAAAACGACCTGCAGAAGGATTCATTTGCATTCTCCAGGCCGGATTTACATCAAACACATGAAGATTTTTATTCACTATTTCTGCCTTTGCCTGCTGCACTACACTTAAATCATCCAGTACATAAATACTTCTTCCCTGTGTGGTAATAACCAAATCATTTTCTTTAATGGTCATATCAGTAATAGGAACAACAGGCATATTCAATTGAAATGATTTCCAGTTAGCGCCATCATCATAAGATATATACATACCAAACTCTGTACCTGCATACAATAATCCGGCACGGGTATGATCGGCACGCATGGTTCTTGCAAAGTGCATTTTGTTGATGCCGTTGCTGATGAGCTTCCATGTTTTACCATAGTCTTCAGTTTTGTAGATGTAGGGTGTGTAATCATCCAGCTTATATCTTGTGCCAACAAAATAAGCAGCTCCTTTTTTAAACGGATCCACATCCACACAATTCCACATCATTTGCTTTGGCGCATCTTTGGGTGTAACATTTTCCCAGTTCTTACCTCCATCCTTACTAACATGAATCAATCCATCATCGCTTCCTGTCCATAATAAATCTTTCTCTATAAAACTTTCTGTGCCTGTAAAAATGGTACAGTAATATTCAACACTTGTATTGTCCTGTGTAATTGGCCCGCCACTTGATTTTTGTTTTGTTTTATCGTTTGTTGTTAAGTCGGGTGAAAGCGTTGCCCATGTTTGTCCTTCATCTTCCGTTGCAAACAACATGTTTCCTGCACTGTATAATTTCTTTGGATTGTGAGGTGAAAAGAAGATGGGAAAGTTCCATTGAAAACGATACTTCTGTACATCAGCGCCAGCGCCCATCGGGTTATCGGGCCATACACTGATTGCACGGTTTTCACCGGTACGATGATCGAGGCGTGAAAGGTAACCACCATAGTTACCACCATACACAATATCAGGATTGTTGGGATCAGCCACAACATATCCGCTCTCAGCACCTGCTGTTGGCTGCCAATCCTGTTCGGTTATACCAACACCGTTGGTGCGGCTTTTTATTCTTACCGTTGAGTTATCCTGTTGTGCTGCAAGAATTCTGTATGGAAAACTGTTATCAGTTGATACACGATAAAACTGTGCAGTAGGTTGGTTCATGTACGTACTCCAATTGTTACCGGCATCAAAGCTTACCTGTGCACCGCCATCATCAGCAACAATCATTCGGTTGCCATCTTCCGGATCAATCCATAAATCATGATGATCACCATGCGGTGTTTGTAATGGCTGAAATGTTTTTCCTCCATCACGGCTGCGCATGAAGTTTACATTGGGACAATACACTACATCCGGATTTTTTGGATCAACAAATACTTTTGTATAATACCATGCACGCTGGCGGATATTGTTATCACTGCTCATCAGTTGCCATGTTTCACCTGCATCATCACTGCGGAACAATCCGCCATTTGCATTTTCAATAATTGTATAGATGCGTTCGGGATTGGATGGAGCAAAAGCAACACCGGTAATTCCCCATGTTCCTTTTGGCAATCCTTTTTTAGTGGAAACATTTGTCCATGTTTCGCCGCCATCAGTTGATTTATACAAACCACTTCCTTCACCTCCGCTTTCTAAACTGTAAGGTGTGCGTATTACACGCCATGTACCTGCATATAAGGTTGATGGATTTCCGGGCTCCATTACTAAATCACTGCAACCTGTTTGATTGTTCACAAACAAAGTCCGTTTCCATGTTTTACCGGCATCCGTTGTTTTATATACACCACGCTCTTCGTTGGGGCCAAATAAATGTCCCATAACTGCCACCCAAACAACATCAGGGTTGCGGGGATGAATGACTATACGAATAATATGCCGTCCATCTTTCAACCCGATGTTCTTCCAGCTGCGTCCGCCATCTTCACTGCGCCACATACCACCCAACCCTTCGCTCACATTACCACGCATGGTATTTTCTCCTTCACCCACATAGATAACACTTTCATCACCTGGCGCTACAGCAACAGCGCCAATAGATGAACCAAAATATTTATCGCTGATGTTTTTCCAGTTGTTACCTCCATCACTTGTTTTCCATACACCACCTCCCGTAGTACCCATGTAGAAAGTAGTTTTGTTTTTGTAACTGCCGGCAACGGCTGCACTGCGCCCACCACGGTATGGGCCAATGGAACGATACTTTAATTTGGAATACAAAACATCCTCATCATTGGTAACTGCCGGAGCAGTTGTTGAAGATTTTTTTTGACTGAAAGAAAGAAACGCCAGCATACAGGCAAAGGCAATCAATATTATTTTTTTCATGTTCATTGGTTTAGGATTTTGAATGTACGAAGGAAAGGAGTTTAAAAAAGAAGAACCGTTCACTTTTTAGATGAACGGTTCTTTTGAAACGCCGACAGGAAATAAACATCTGTTTAATTCTTCACCGGTGGATTCATATCCGGCCGCTTGGGCATTTCTTTTTGAATGGCATCCATCACTTTCTTTTCAAACTGCTGTTTCAGTTGTTCATTCTTCTGTTCAGCTTTTGTAATTTCTCCTTTTAATACATCCACTCTTTGTAATTGTAAATTACCGGGTCTTGCTTCCTGGCCAACCACTGCTGTATATACTTCACTGATGTCTGTACGTAAACGTTTCAAATCGCCGGTGCCTTTCATTACGGGTGGTACCAATGTTAAACGGAATTCTTCTAATTTATTCCAGTAATCCTGCAGCAGTGTTTTTGTTTTTTTGTTTTTTGTTGAATCAATATGTTTTTTCAAAAGGCTTTGAGTGCTGTTGATGCTGTCAACCAATTTGGCCAGGCGTTCATTCATGGCAAATATTTCCATGCCTGTTTTGTATTGCAGTTCCCTGTCCTGCAGCGTAAAATCTTTATTGGTTTCATCATGCACCAGTTTAATAACATGCCTGTACTCTTTACCATTTACTTTCATCTTAATGGTATAATCACCGGGCAATACCTGCGGAGCAAGAAAACCTGCTGCTTCCAACTGGTTTCCTCCTTTTGCAGTTTTTGGTGGAGTGATGCGTTGGTTCCACACTACTTTATTATAACCCTTGCGGTTGCCGGGCGATAATTTTTGCAACAACTTGCCATCTTTATCATACACTTCCATTTGAATACTATTCGCCCTTTCTTTGAGGTAATACTGAATGGGTGTAATGGTTGATGGGTTGCCGCCATTCCAATCGCCACTTGCGTTGGGAAACTGCCCGCCGTATTTTCCAACTGTTAATGGAATGGGTTTGTTATTCAACAGCACCACATCCTGTGCAGCAACGCTTGCTGTAATGCTGCGCATGGGCGAAATGTCTTCCACAATAATAATTCCACGCCCATGTGTTGCCAACACCAGGTCATTTGTTTGTTCCTGAATTTTAATATCTCTCACCAATGCATACCAGGGAATATTATTCTTCATGCGGAACCATTCATTACCGCCATCCACACTGGCAAACAATCCCATCTCTGTTCCTGCAAATAATAAATCTTTATTTACGATATCTTCTTTAATCTTATGTGCAAAGCCGGTAAACTCTTTGCTTTCAAACTTCTTCCATGTTTTGCCCATATCACTGCTTACAGCTATGTATGTTTTATGATCACCATAACTATGATTATCAAACGTAGCGTACACTAAATTTTTATCGTACTGCGATGGTTCAATACTGCTCACCCATGTTTGTTTGGGAATACCGGCAACAGCATAATTGTTGCTTACATTGTTCCATGTTTTACCGCCGTCACTTGTGTATTGCAGGTTGCCATCATCTGTTCCCACCCAAATAATATTTTCATCCACCGGTGATTCGGCAATGGTAAAAATAGTACAATGATTTTCTGCACTGGTAACATCCATACTCAACCCACCGCTTTTTTCCTGCTCCTGTTTGTGTTTATCATTGGTGGTTAAGTCGGGAGAAATTTTTGTCCAGTTAGCGCCACGATCTGTGCTCTTGTACAAATACTGGGCGCCTGCATAAATATTCTTTTTATTTTTTGCACCAATCACTAAAGGTGTGTTCCAGTTGTAACGCAGTTTTTCATCACCGGCTGCTGCCTGTGGCTGAATCACCACACTTGTTCCGTTTTTAATATTTACTCTGCTCATGTTACCGCCTTGATATTCTGCATACACAATGTTGGGATCAAACGGATCGGGCTGTGTCCAGAAACCATCACCACCATACACTGCTTTCCAATCACCATTCAATACACCACCTGGTGTTGCACTGGGCGCATACCAACTTCCATTATCCTGCAAACCACCAAAAATTTTATACGGTTGCTGGTTATCAACACTCACATGATAAAATTGACCCACCGGTAAGTTGTTGCAAAACTTCCATGTAGCGCCACGATCTAAACTGAAATACACACCGCCATCAGTTCCTGTATAAAGGATATTTGTATTATTGGGATTGATCCACAGTGCATGATGATCACTGTGTACCCATCCGCCATCATTGCTTGCATCAGCAAAAGAAAAACCACCATCACTGGAATATGAAAATGTAAATGCCGGACGATACACTCTCTTGGGATCTTTTGGATCAACTTCCAATGTAGAAAAATAAAACGGCCTTGATGTAATGTTGCTTGTTGCACTTTGCTGCTTCCATGTTTCACCTGCATCAGCAGAAATGTACAAGCCGGTGTTTTCATTTTCAACAATAGCCCATAAATTTTGCGGAGCAGATGGTGCCAACGCAATGGCTACACGGCCAAATGGTTTTTTTGGTAACCCATTACTTAACTCCTTCCATGTTTTACCCGCATCTGTTGATTTGTAAATACCACTTCCTGTTCCTCCACTGTTGAATGCATAAGGCAGGCGGCGAAACTCCCATGAAGTAACATACAACACATTTGAGTTGGTGGAATCAATTTCAATATCGGCCACACCTGCTTTTTCATTGATGTATAAAATGCTTTCCCATGTTTTGCCTGCATCAGTTGATTTATACAATCCACGGTGTTTGCTATTGCTCCACAAAGGACCGGGCGCCGCCACATAAATAACAGATGAATTGTTGGGATCAACCAAAACTTTTGAAATATGTTCGGTACTGTCGAGCCCGATTTTTGTCCAGTTCTCACCTCCATCAGTTGATTTATACATTCCGTCGCCAATGGAAACAGAATTACGCATATTACTTTCGCCTGTTCCTGCATAAATGATCTTTGGATTTTTTTGATCAATGGCAATGGAGCCGATGCTCTGCACATACTTATCAAAAACGGGTTTGAAAGATGCGCCTGCGTTGGTGCTTTTCCAGATGCCACCTCCTGCGGTGCCCACATAAATTGTTTTGCCATCGCTGTTAACACCGGCAATATCTGTTATGCGGCCGCTCATGGTTCCCGGGCCCAGGTGCCTTGCTTCCATCATACCGAAGGTGGAAGAAGTAATCTGTGCATTGGTGAATGAACTGTAAATGAAAAACAAACAGATTATTGATAAGATTTTTTTCATAACATTATTTTGGTTTAGAAAAAAACCCCGACGTTTCAGGTCGGGGTTGGTATCAAAAAAATAAAAATCAGTTGGATGGTTTAAAGGTTGCTTCGTCAATTGCTTTATTCACTTCTACTTTGGTAAAGGTTAAAGGCCCGGGTAAGGTATTACTTTCAATAGTCATTGGAAATACAAGGCCTTCGAGAGTCTTTGTATAATTAGATAATTTAGTTGTTACTTCAATTTCCTGGCCATTTGCTTTTGCAATTCCTTTTCTCTGGATGATAAAATAGGTAGCCGGATCAAAATAAAGCGTTGCCTCTTTCCCATTTTTATACAACACTTTTAATTTGAAACATTCCGTTCCATCTACATCTTCTTTACCCAAAAGTTCAATTGAGTGTCCCTTTGTTTTATAGTCTAACAGTTCACTCTGAATATCAAGATCATTTTCTCTGTCTTTCAAATCCTCAGCAGTCATGGGTTCAGGAGCTGTTTGACCATTAAAGGGGAGAAAATTCCAACCGCTATCTTTTCTTGAAATGATGTAAGCAGTCATACCCATTACAACAAACTCCTGTTTAGATCCATAGTTTTGCTGTCCGTATGATTTAATAGGAATTTCCATACCCTGTGCACTTAAAGTACCTTCCATTACCAGGGTATTAATTGTTTTCAGCTTTTCAGTTCCGCCAATAGCTTCAATATGTTTGCTTACTATCTCATCGGCTGTTTGTGCTTTTACAGTTGCAAAACTGAAAGCTGTTGCTGCAAACAGGCTGAATAATTTCAAGGTTTTCATTTTTTAAATTTTGTTATAGGTTGTAAAGAAAAGAAAAATGTTACAGTCGTTACCTTTTTTTTAATATATCAGCATTACCAGCCCGGATTTTACGGAATATTGTTCTTTAAAATTAAGGCAAGTTTGCAATTGATTTCTACCTCTCATCCCTTATCTTGAACCCTTAATCTAAAAAGTTAATCAACAGACGCTATGTTTGCTTTTAAAGTTGCAGGAAATATTGTAAACATTTTTTCAAAAGAAATTTTCTACGGAGAAGTTGAGGTTGAAAACGGTAAGATAAAAGCAATAAAACAACTACCCCCCCCATCTCCCCCTTCAGGGGGAGGGTATATCCTTCCCGGCTTTATTGATTCCCATGTGCATATTGAAAGCTCCATGCTGGTACCATCTGAATTTGCAAAACTGGCTGTTGTGCATGGAACCGTTGCAACCGTAAGCGATCCGCATGAAATTGCCAATGTGTGCGGCATGGCCGGTGTGGAATACATGATTGAAAACGGAAAAACCGTTCCTTTTAAATTCAACTTCGGTGCCCCCAGCTGTGTACCGGCAACCAGCTTTGAAACAGCAGGTGCCGTGCTGAATGCAGATGATGTAAAAGCATTGCTGCAGAAAGACGAAATCAAATACCTGAGTGAGATGATGAACTTTCCGGGAGTTTTGCATGGAGATGAAGAGGTGATGCAAAAAATAAAAGCTGCACATGAACTGGGTAAACCGGTAGATGGCCATGCCCCGGGGATGAGAGGTGATGATGCAAGAAGGTATATTACGGCCTCCCCAAACCCCTCCAAAGGAGGGGCTTTAGAATCCTCCCTAAATCCCTCCAAAGGAGGGACTTCAGAAGCCTCCCTAAATCCCTCCAAAGGAGGGACTTTAGAATCCTCCCTAAATCCCTCCAAAGGAGGGACTTCAGACTCTGATAATTCTGACAGATATTACGGATATCAAACAGCAGATCCTTTATTGTATAGATTACTGAAAGACTTTGTAAAAGAACACAGAAGTCACCCAACTGATGCAGAGATTGCATTATGGGAACAATTGCGTGGAAAAAAATTAAGTGGTTATAAATTCAGAAGACAGCATATTATCGGTACTTATATTGCCGACTTTGTATGTCTTTCAAAAAAACTGATCATTGAGGTAGATGGCCTGATTCATTATTTACCTGAAAACAAAATGAATGATGCTGAAAGAACAGAACAGTTAAATGCATTTGGGTTTCATGTAATCAGGTTCACCAACAATGAAGTTTTATTTGAAACAGAAAAAACGATTAACAGCATTCTTGAAAAATTAAAAAGGTTAAAAGATAATGAAGCCGCCGCCTTTATCCCCCCTTCGGGGGGTGGTGGGGCTGTCATTTCTACCGACCACGAATGTTTTACCAAAGAAGAAGCATTGGATAAGCTGAAGTATGGTATGAAGATCATCATCCGTGAAGGAAGTGCAGCCAAGAACTTTGAAGCTCTTGTTGACCTCATTGATGAGTACCCCGACATGATGATGCTCTGTAGTGATGATAAACATCCCGACAGCTTGGTGGTAGGGCACATCAACCAGCTTTGTGCAAGAGCAGTTGCCAAAGAATTGGATCTGTTCAATGTATTACAGGCTGCTTGTGTTAATCCTGTACTGCATTATAAATTGGATGTTGGTTTGTTACGCACAGGTGATGCGGCTGATTTTATTGTAGTGGATGACCTGAAGAATTTCAAAGTACAACAAACCTATATTAACGGTGAGTTGGTTGCAGATCAGGGAAAGTCGTTAGTCATTAGTCGTCAGTCGTTAATCATCAACAACTTTAACTGTGATAAAAAAAAGGAAGAAGAGTTTGCATTTCACCTCCAAAAATTTGGCCAGGCCGATGCAGAGAACATTGAACAGGTTTATGTGGTGGAAGCAATGGACGGGCAACTCATCACCAATAAACTTATTGAACCCATTTCTTCTTTTAAAATAAAGGATGAGATCATTCTTGCCAATACAGAAATGGATTTTTTGTACATGGTGGTGGTAAATCGTTACAGTAACGCACCTGTTGCCAAATGTTTTGTGAAAAATTTCGGATTAAAGAAAGGAGCCATTGCTTCATCGGTTGCACACGACAGTCATAATATTATTGCCGTTGGTGTGGATGCGACAAGTATTTGCAAAGCAGTGAATCTTGTTATTCAATCAAAAGGAGGTGTTAGCTGTTGCACCCCTCCCTCCTTTGGAGGGAGTTGGAGGGAGGCTGTACTTCCCTTACCCGTTGCCGGTTTAATGAGTGCCGATGATGGTTATAAAGTTGCAGATGCTTACAGTAAGATAGACAAAGCAGCAAAAGAACTCGGCTCCACATTGGCAGCGCCGTTCATGACCTTATCTTTCATGGGCCTGCTGGTAATACCGCATTTGAAACTGAGTGATATGGGTTTGTTTGATGGAGATAGCTTTCAATTACTGTAATACCAAATGGAAGAATTAGCGGGTCCAATAGTGCCTTTCGAAATTTCATACTTGTATAATACCGCCGTATGTAAATGATTGGACTAAAATATATTTCAAAGCGGTATAATACAGAAAGAAGTTTTTATTTTAGCAATATAAACCAACGAGTATGCGAAAATTTTTTGGCATTGCCTCTTTAGTTATCGTTTTATTCCTCACCGGCTTTATTTACTGGAAATATTTTTTCACCTACAGCACAGGCTACCGAAGCGGTTTGTTGCAAAAGTTTTCACATAAAGGAACCATCTTCAAAACTTATGAAGGTGAAATGATCCTCAGCAGCATCCGCAGCAATACCAATACTGCTCTTGCCAGTGAAAAGTTTTTATTTTCAGTAAAACAAAATGAAGTTGCACAGCAACTGGAATTGTTACAGGGCCGTATGGTTACTGTACATTATCACATGAAAAACGGAACACTCCCCTGGCGTGGCGATACACCTTATATTGTTGACAGTGTGAAGGCAGAACAATAATCAACTGCTCATCATACAAAAGATAACCGGCTGCTTGTGCAGGTCCGGTTTTTTTATTTTCCATTCGGCCACTGTTTTTGTTTGAATGAATTCATTGGGAGCAGTAAGATTGGCAGCAATGCAAATTCTCGTTTGCGGTTTACAACTTTTAATAATGGTATCGAGTAACTGATTATTGCGGTAAGGTGTTTCAATAAAGATCTGTGTGCTTTGAAATTTAGCAGAAAGATCTTCGAGCTGATTTAATTTCCGTTTGCGCTGCGGTTCTTCAATGGGCAAATAACCAACAAAAGAAAACTGCTGACCATTCATACCACTTGCCATCACTGCAAGCAATATGGAACTTGGACCCACAAGCGGTTTTACCGTTGCACCCTGCTGGTGAGCCGCTTCTACCAACACCTGTCCGGGATCAGCAATACCCGGGCATCCTGCTTCACTGATGATGCCGATGGTTTTATTTTGTTTCAGCTTTTGTATAAACTGTCCTTTTACCTGTGCTTCTGCTTTATGAATGGTAAACCATTCAAACTCATCAATCACAATTGCTTTATCTAATTTTTTTAAATAACGTCGTGCTGTTCGTTCATTCTCCACAAAAAAAACGTTGCATTGTTTTACAGCATCCAGCACATAAGCAGGAATTGAATGTAAACTTTCTTCTTCTAAAGGTGAAGGGATGAGATAAACGATTGGCATCAGGAATTATTATTTATGTTGTAAAGAGATTTGAGGTATGGCATGTTTTTATTCCACTGTTTTTTATAAAGAAGCAAATGTAAACATGCCATACCTTATTAAGGTTCATCATTTTGATGATACAAACTTAAGGTGGCAGCAATAACGGCGTAAGGAGGCGCTAATATCCACCCCAAAAAAGGGATGAGGTGTAACAGAAAAAACACCATTCCGTTTCCAATAGCCAGGCCTTTGCGGTTACTGATGTAGGCAATACTTTGCGATGGTGAAAGTTTATGCCGTTCGGCACTGTAATCAAGCATGGAAAAACCATAGTAATAACATTCAATCATAAAAGCAACTAAAGGGCTTACCCATCCTACAACAGGTATCATCGAAAACAATAAAAGACTGATGATATAAACTGTTTGCCACAATGTATTTCTTAATGCCAGCCTGATGCCACGCCAGATATCATGCAGCAATTGTTTTATGCTGAACGGAGTATCTCTTCCTTCAATTATGCTTTCCGTTTTTTCACTCAGGTAAGCAAATACAGGTGATCCGATGATCAAAAATAAAAACTTGAACAGTGAAAAATAAAAGAACAATAAGATCAACCGGAAAATAATAGTGCCGGTAATAAACAGGAAATTGAGGAAGCTTCTGTTCATCGCTTCGAGCCAGCTTTTTATACCAACCACATTGAACAACCATTCCATAAAATCGCCGCTTGAAGTCCAGAACAGCCACATCCCTGCCATGAACATCAGCATGTAAATGAAACCGGGAATAAATATCCATTTCCATAACTTGTGACGAACAATAAACTGGTGTGCTTTGAAATAAGCCTGTATTGAAATGACCAACTCTTTAAGCAAACGATTTAATTTTTAGTTTGATGAACAATAAGGGGTGCTGTGTTCAACAGGCAGAATACAGCAAAATACAACAAAATGCAAAAGCTCGGCAGAGATTTTTATTTAAGGGATGATGTGGTGCAGATAGCAAAGGATCTGTTGGGCAAAATTCTTGTTACAAAATTTGATGGAAACTATACAGCAGGCAGAATTGTTGAAACAGAAGCTTATGCCGGTGTATTGGATAAAGCATCGCATGCGTATGGTTACAGGAGAACCAACAGAACCGAAGTGATGTTTGGCAGCGGTGGAGTTTCTTATGTATATCTCTGCTACGGTGTTCATCATTTATTTAATGTTGTTTGCAATACAAAAGAAAATCCGGATGCCGTTTTGATTCGTGGCATTGAACCGTTACAAGGAATGGAAACCATGCTTACACGATCAAACAAAAAACAATTGGATGCATCACTTGGCCGTGGCCCCGGCAATGCCAGCAAAGCGCTGGGAATAATTACACAGCACAGCGGATTAAGTTTACAAAGCAAAAATTTATTTTTAGCCGATGACGGAACCAATGCGTTTGAAATGGCGGTCTCCAAACGAATAGGCATTGTATATGCCGGTGAACATGCCAACTGGCTTTATCGCTTTTATGTAAAAGACAATCCGCATGTAAGCAAACATGCTTTTAATAAAGAAGGGATTGTATTGTTATAGCCCCGGCCTTAAGGCCGGGGATGCAGAACAAAGAGTTAAAAGGGCTTTAGCCCTGAAATGAATTTGTTCATGGCTAAAGCCAGTCCCCCTCTAACTTTCTGTCCCCCGGCTAAAGTAGGGGGCTATTCAATTTTTCTTACAAACAAAATATGGTTCAATATAATTCACTATAGTTGAAAATGCCATGAAGAAGTTAAGACGGAAAACAAATTAAACGAATGTCCTGTTGACTTTTAAAACCAGTCTTAAAGATCGAACCGGAGATGTTGAATAAAGTTCAACTGCAATTCACCACAGTAGTACAACAGATACATCAGGTAACAATCCCGCAATCGGACCGTATTCGATTGCGGGGTCTTTTTTTGCTACTTTTTTGAACAAGCAAAAAAGTAAGAAAAAAGATTTGTACCTGCACAACCGAAAAAAATGTTCATGGCTAAAGCCAATCCTCTCTAACTTTTTTTCCCCCCGACTAAAGAAGAGGGTTATTCATTATTTTTATAACATGGAGTGGATCAAAAAAAATCAGTACCGGCTTTCCTTTCTTTCAGGCATTGTATTATCGCTTGCCTTTTATTTTTTCAACCCGTTTGCATTAGATGCCAATGCCAATAAAGCAGTTGCAGTTGCAGCGCTTATGATCACCTGGTGGATAGCCGAAGCGTTGCCCATGCCCGCTGTAGCATTGGTGCCGCTGGTTTTACATCCCCTGTTCAAAATCGGAACCATTGAAGAAACATCCAAAGCATACAGCAATCCCGTGATTTTTTTATTCATGGGGGGGTTCATGATTGGACTGGCAATTGAAAAATGGAACTTACATAAACGCATTGCGTTAACTATCGTTAAACGTACCGGCACCAGTGGCGACAGGATCATCCTTGGTTTTATACTGGCAACCGGTTTTCTCAGCATGTGGCTGAGTAATACCGCTACTACCATGATGATGTTTCCCATTGCACTCAGTGTAATTGCCGTAATGAAAGATCATGAGCAACCCGGCACAAACATGCTCAACTTTTCCATGGTGCTGATGCTGGTGATTGCTTATGCAAGTAATATCGGTGGCATGGCAACCATCATTGGCACACCACCCAATGTTGCCTTTGTTGGTTTTATTGAAAAGAAGTATGGTTATACCGTTCAGTTTATTGATTGGTTGATGGTATGTGCCCCTCTTGCAGTTATATTGCTGGCAGCCTTGTATTGGGTATTGGCCAAATGGTTATTCCCCAGCCGCATTAAAAACAGCAAAGAGGCCAATACATTTATCAATGATGAAATCAAAGCATTGGGTAAATTATCTGTTGCCGAAAAAAGAGTGCTTGTTATTTTCATCAGCACCGCATTGCTTTGGATCACCAAAGACTTACTCAACCAACTCAATTTATTTAAGCTCGATGATAATATGATTGCCATCATTGGAGCATTGGCTTTGTTTGCAACACCCAGCGGAAAGAAAAAAGAAAACAAAACACTAATGGTATTGGAATGGCAGGACACTTCTAAAATGGCATGGGGTATTTTGTTATTGTTTGGTGGTGGTATTGCATTGGCCAACTCATTGGAAAAAGCGGGTGTGATGAGTCAGATCGGAAACTGGCTGGCAGGTTTCAGCAATATCAATGGACTTGCATTGGTGTTGATGGTTGTGGTTGTATCCATTTTCTTAAGTGAAGTAATGAGCAATGTGGCGCAGGTAATTGTGTTTGCACCTGTACTTGCAGCATTGGCTGATGCATTGCATCTCGATCCTCTGTTGTTAGGCATCCCAATGACATTGGCTGCAAGTGCGGCAGCCATGATGCCGATGGGAACACCGCCCAATGCCATTGTATTCAGCAGCGGACATATCAAATTAAAAGACATGCTTAAAGCAGGATTTGTGATGAACATCATCAGCATTATTTTAATTACACTATTCTGCTGGTTTGTATTGCCGTTGGTGATGGGGGTGGTGATGAGGTAGGGAATGATGATACCAGCTAAAGTTCCCTGCTTGAACTTCGTTGCGTCGCAATCCGTTCATCGGTTTGTTTACTATGAAGCTTTTTTACCCGGCAGATTTCTTCCCGCTATTTCGGGGCAGGCTCTTCGTCGGAAGGACAAGACTTTTAAGCAGTTGTTATTGTTGCTGAACTGCTGTATTGCTGCTCCGCATTGCTGTCATCCCGAGGTACGAGGGAACTGCTTGGTGGTGATTCAAAAACTAAGTATTTTAAGAAACAACTCACAGGAAGGCTTGCGCCAGATTTATTAATTTTATAGACATTAATACATGCACTAAGACACACTTCATTTCAAAAAACATTCTGCCAAGTGACGAATATAAATATGTTGAAATTCACCATTTATATTATAATTTATTTTGTATCTAAACAATCTCTTCTCAGCAACATCTTTTACAAAGGAAATTGTGTAAACAAATATTATAGCAAAGAAAAATACAATCCCGCACAAACCCTGCATATTTCCTGTAATTTTAAACTCCATTCAAAACAGGAACCATGGACAACTTTACACAGGATCTCCGCCTTGCTGTATTAATTGATGCAGACAATGTGCCCTATGCCAACATTAAAGAGATGCTGGAAGAAATTGCCAAACTCGGCACTCCTACCTTCAAACGCATTTATGCCGACTGGACAAAGCCCACCGTTGCCGGCTGGAAAAAAGTATTACTCGAAAATGCTATCACGCCTATTCAACAGTACAGTTATTCAACAGGTAAAAATGCCAGCGACAGCGCCATGATTATTGATGCCATGGATATTTTATACTCCGGCAAAGTGGATGGATTTTGTATTGTTTCCAGCGACAGTGACTTTACAAGGCTTGCTATCCGCTTACGGGAAGCCGGTATGAAAGTAATTGGCATGGGCGAAAAGAAAACACTTGCTCCATTCATTACCGCCTGCGATAAATTTATTTATATCGAAATATTAAAAGTTGAAGAACCGAAAGCGGAAACAGAAGGCAGCAAACCTACAAAAAAGGAAATGAAGCCGCATGCAAAATCCTTAACGAATATTAATCATGAATTAATAAAACTGCTAACCGAAAGCGTAGCTGATTTAGCAGACGAAAGCGGCTGGGCTTTTTTAGGCGACCTGGGAAATTTCATCTTAAAGAAAAAACCTGATTTCGATCCCAGGAATTATGGGTTTACCAAAATGCTCCCGTTAATAAAAAGCATCCACAAGTTTGAAATTGATGAGCGGCTGACAGGTAAAAATAATACCCGGCATATTTATATTAAACTCAAGTAGCGGCTTTTCTTTCAGGCCACATTTTTATGCAAGGTTTCACAAACACTATTATCAATTAATCGCAATATCCTCCCCCAACACACAGGGAAAAAGAGAGGCGTTGTTGCAAAAGAGAATGCTTTCCTGAAATCTCCTGCATGTTTCACTGTGCATAAATAGATTGTACCCTGCTGCTGTTATTTTACAAAAAACCTTTCTAACTTTATAAGCACACGAACATTCCGCCCCCAACCCGCCCCCGTTTCCGCAATCCCCCTGAATCGTTAATCCGATACAAGTACAGCAAATGAATCATCAGCCGGGCAAGTTAATGTAACTCTTAACCACATTTTACAACTGTCTTTGTTTACAGACATCCTGCCAGCATCTGTGCCCGGGAAACTATGGTATTTTAATTTTTCATTTTAAAAAATTTACTATGGAAGTTCTCATTCATCATGCCGAGAAAGTACACAGGATGTACGAGGCATTCAGCAGGGGCGACATCCCCTTTATTCTTTCCAATTTCCATCACGACTGTATCCTGGAGGCAATGGGTCAGCCTGAAATTCCTTTTGCAGGCATTTATCATGGTGTGGAAGATTGTCGCAATTTTTTTAACAAGCTTGGCGAAACTGTAGATTTTAAAGAAATGGTGCCGGAGCATATTTTGGAAACCGGCAACACGGTTATAACAACCGGACACATGAAAGGTCTTGTTCGTAAAAACGGAAAATTGTTTTCTTCCATCTTTTGCATGATCTATGAACTGAACGATGAAGGACAGGTTCTTCATTTCCGTGACTGCGTAGATACGCTCACAGTATCAAAAGCAATTAATGCTAAAAATTAAAAAAGCAGGGTAATAAAACCTCCGGGGTTTATGTTGTAAGGCTGCACCGTTGAAACATGCCCCAAAACCCGGAGGTTTTAATGTTTGTTACAAACCTTTTATTTCAGATGCAACAAAGCACTGAGATTAATACTAAAAAATGATTGATTAAAACCGGGGGCAGTTCAACTTTTTCCTGTTGGGATCAACATGTTTTTTGATCCATATCAGCGACACTTCCATACCACCCCTGCGGCGGGAGGCAGCAGATAGTCTTGATACATTCACATCATAAGAAAGGCCCAAACGAAAATTACCAAACTCCAGTCCTGCATAAGGAATAATAGCATCGCCCACACGAAACCATGCACCGGCATATACATCGGTGGCATTATCAAAATCATCATTCACTGTAAAACCAACAGCAGCTCCCAACATAGTTTCTGTAGCACCTGCCTGGCGCTGGTGATTGGCGCTTACAAAAACAGTAGTTGCATCGGCAACAGGAAAATAACCACCACCATGAATGGTAAAGCGTGGATTTAAAAGAAAATTAGCTCCCTGGAAACTTACCTTGGGCCGGTTGATATGATACACCGAAGCGCCGATGTAAAAATTATTATAATCATTGGTAGCGCCGTTATACACAAAGCCTGCATTTACATCAGCATAATTGATATTTAAAAAACCGTTGCTGCCAAATAACTCGGCAGTGTTACCTGTAAATCCAAGCGACGTAAGTTCATCGGCAAAGTCAAGTTTGCTGATGTCTAAACGACGCTGGGCATACGTACCGCTGAAGCCCACACCAATTTGATGATAACCATCTTCATCCAACCCTTTATGATAAGCAAGGGAACCGGAGATATAACTGTTCTTCATCACCCCGCTGCCATTGATATCATACATACCCATTACGCCCACACCAAACTGATCAATTTCAGGAATACGATTGGCCAATATGCCAAAATCGGCCGATACGGTTGATGTACGAAATGCATTATTGATTGTAGGCCATTGATTGCGGTAGTTGCCTGCAATGCGCATGGTTCCATTAAACTTTCCTGTTAAGGCAGGATTGAGTGTTAACGGCGATGCAAAGAATTGAGAAAAATTAGGATCCTGTGCAGATGTATGCAACACGAAAAATAACAGTGGAGTGATAATAAGTTTTCTCATCAGAGAGCAGTTGTATGTTAGACGTCTTTCAAGTGTCGTTTGCTGCTTTGTTTTTGTTCCTTCCGCTTAAGGCGGAGAGGTTAGGTGGGGCTTACATCTGTTGCTTGGTTCCGTAAGCAAGGTCGCCTGCATCGCCCAAACCCGGAACAATATAACCTTTTGCCGTTAATTCATCATCAATATCGCCGCACCAGATTTTTACTTTGGGCTCATTGCGGTGTACATATTCAATACCCACGGTACAGGCAATGGCGCATACAATATGAATTTCAGAAGGTTGCCCTTCATTACGCAAATATTGAACCGTTTTTACCAGCGAGCTGCCGGTGGCCAGCATGGGATCGGCTACTATCACCACCCTGTTTTCAAGATTGGGGCAACTCACATAATCAAGGCTTATTTCAAAAGTTCCATCCCGGCGATGTTTCCGGTATGCCGAAATAAAAGCATTATCGGCTTTATCAAAATAATTCAAAAGTCCCTGGTGCAATGGTAACCCCGCCCTTAAAATTGTTGCCAGCACCGGTTGATCTTTCAGCATTTTTGACGGCGCTGTTCCAAGAGGTGTGGTAATTTCTCTTTCCTCCCATGCCAGTTGTTTACTGATTTCATAAGCCGCCACTTCACCTATACGTTCAAGGTTGCGGCGAAAACGCATGCGATCGGTCTGAATTTCTGTATCCCTTAATTCAGCAACCCAATTACTCACTAATGAATGCTTCTCACTTAAATTAATAACCATAATGTTGTTATATGTCGTTATACTTTTTTGTTACCGGCAGTGGTGCTTCTATCAGGTCCGGTTGTGTCTGCCACGCAACGAAGTGGCTGCGTGGTCACTCCCTTATGCTGCAACAATTCTATTCAATTTTTTTTTTGCAGCACCCCGCTTAAGCTGTGGTACGTTCTGCAATTCTATTCAGCAACTGATTTTAATTCCTCTTTAAAAAAGTTGCTTGCCTTACTTTTACAAATCTAAATCTTATCCTGATAAGAATCGGGTGAGAAATCAAAAATCGTCAATCTAAAATCTGAAATTAAAACATGGTTTACCGGGCAATGGGTTTAATGAGCGGCAGTTCTCTCGACGGACTTGATCTTGTTTTTGCAGAATTTGAAGTGAACGGGCATAAATGGACTTACGATATAAAATTCAGCGCCTGTTATGCTTACACGAATGAGTGGGCAGAGAAATTACGAACAGCCACTTCCCTTTCCGCTGCCGGTTATATGCAGCTGCATGCAGATTATGGTCATTTGCTGGGCCAGCAGGTAAACCGTTTTGTTGATGAATACAAGCTCCAGTACCAGGTGCAGCTTATTGCATCACATGGGCACACTTCATTTCATTCACCATCAACCCGGATGACACACCAGCTGGGCGATGGCGCTGCCATTGCATCTGTTACCGGTATGAATGTAGTGAGTGATCTGCGGGCAATGGATATTGCCCTTGGCGGACAAGGTGCACCCATTGTTCCCATTGGTGAAAAGTTATTATTCGGTGAGTACGATTACTTTTTAAACATTGGCGGCATTGCCAACATTACTGCCAATGCAGATCCTTATGTTGCGTTTGATATTTGCCCCGCTAACCGTGTATTGAATTTACTTGCACAAAAAACAGGCAGCAGTTATGATGCCGGTGGTGAAATTGCAAGAAGCGGTTTGGTAAAAGAAGATCTGCTGCAACAATTAAATGCACTGGATTATTATCATCAGCCATATCCCAAATCACTGGCAAATGATTTTGGAACTGAGATCGTTTATTCCCTGGTACACAACTCCGGTTACAGCATTAATGATGCGTTGTGCACTTATGTTGAGCATATTGCTTTGCAGTTGAAACATGCCATTCAGCTCATTGATAAAAATTCAGATAACACAACTCCCAAATTACTTGCAACAGGCGGCGGTGCTTTCAACCATTTTTTAATAGAGCGCATGCAGCATCACATTCCCGAAATTAAAATCGTGGTGCCCAATGCAGATATTATCAATAACAAAGAAGCGCTCATCATGGCCTTTATTGGTTTGCTGCGCTGGAGAGAAGAGCGCAATGTGCTGAGCAGTGTAACCGGCGCTGCAAGAGACAGCATTGGCGGGGCTGTTTGGATGGGGCAGGATTGGTAAACTTTACTTTCTTTTTTGCATATCATAAACAACCAGCAGGTGTTGCACTGCTGCAACATTTATCATCCATCCGGCTGATTTTCATCATACCTTGAAATAATTTTTCATTATAACTTATACCTTTTCTTACACTTCAAAGAACATCGGTGCAGGCTATTACACAAGATAAAAACCAGTTACTTAAAAATGAAAATGCCGCAGTTGAAAGAGAAATCTTCAAACAACTGCAGCACCAGTTTTCATTGCACTACCCGCACCTGTTTGCTGATAACCTGGCCGCCAAAACCGTGATCGTAATTCCCAGTCTTACACTTGATCAGGAAATTCTTTCCAAGATCACCGGCCATTTTTATTATGAAGAACGTTTGCTTTGCCTGTTGATGTTATTGCGTATGCCGCACACGCATATCATCTACCTTACAAGTGTACCCGTTGACCCTGCCATTATTGATTATTACCTGCATCTCCTGCCCGGCATCAGCGGTTATGATGCAAAACAACGGTTAACCTTACTCAGTTGTTTTGATGCCTCTTCAAAATCATTAACAGAAAAAATACTGGTAAGGCCCCGTTTATTACAACGGATCAAAAACAGTATCCCCCAGGGTGCGGCAGCACATATTACCTGCTTTAATGTAACGGAACTGGAACGTACACTTTCAGTAAAACTTCATATTCCATTGTATGGCTGCAATCCCGATTTAAATTTCCTGGGAACAAAAAGCGGCAGCCGCAAAATATTCAAAGCCTGCGGTGTTGATTTGCCGGATGGATTTGAAGATGTAAAAAATAAAGAAGAAGTAATTGATTGTTTGATAAAACTCAAACAACGCTATCCCAATTTAAAAAAAGCTGTTATTAAAATGAATGATGGTTTTTCAGGTGAAGGCAATGCTGTTTTTTCCTATTCCGATGATTTGCCCAATGAAAACCTGAGAAGCTGGATTGAACAGCATATTGAAAACAATTTATCCATTGTTGCCAGTGACCTTACATCTGCAACTTTTTTTAAAAAATTTCAGGCAATGGAAGGCATTGTTGAAATTTTTCTTGATGCAGCAACAATTCATTCCCCTTCCGTTCAATGCCGTATCAATCCATTGGGAAAAATTGAAGTACTCTCCACACATGATCAATTACTGGGCGGCGCAAGCGGACAGGTTTTCCAGGGAGCAACTTTCCCTGCAGATCCTGCTTATGCAATAGATGTTGCCAATGCAGGAATGAAAGTTGCAGAAGTATTAAAAAAATATGGTGTGCTTGGAAGGTTTGGAATTGATTTCATGAGTATAAAAGAAGCGGATCACTGGAAACATTATGCAATCGAAATCAATCTGCGTAAAGGAGGAACAACGCATCCTTACCTGATGCTTCAATTTTTAACCGATGGGAATTATGATGCAGCAACCGGTACTTTTTTTACCCATGATAACAGGCAACGTTTCTACTTTGCAACGGATAACCTGCAAAATGAATGTTACAAAGGATTAACGCCACATGATCTTATTTACATTGCCATGAACAGCGGTTTACATTACAATGGCTTTACCGAAGAAGGTGTCATGTTCCATCTCATCAGTGCACTTTCACAATACGGAAAGCTGGGTATTGTTTGTATTGCCGGTACGCCACAACGGGCAAGGGATTTTTATGATAAAACGGTTGAAGTACTCAACACTGAATGTAACCGTTAACCTCTTTACAATCCATATTGATCAACCACATATAACAACAGCACTATATTGACAGCACCCAGCTCCAGTTCACGTTTGTTCACCATTTCAAATACATCATTGGCTGCATGGTGATGATCGAAGTAACGTTGTGAATCGGGACGAAGGCCGCAAAGCAAAGTCCCCAAAGGGCCAAGCGGACCAATATCTGCACCACCTCCGCCTTCGCTGAATTCATATACACCATATTGTTTAAACAAAGGAACCCAGTTGCGTAAACGCTCCAATACCGGGCCGCCGGTTGTAAAGCCAAATGATCTGGGTGTAAATCCTCCTGCATCACTTTCCAAAGCAAAAATGTATTTCTTATTTTTTTCTGTTGCTGCAATCTCTGCATACTTACGGCCTCCACGCAAACCATTTTCTTCATTCATAAACATTACCACACGAATGGTACGTTTGGGTTTAATGCCAAGTTGTTTATATACACGAATAATCTCCATGCTCTGCACACAACCTGCACCATCATCATGTGCCCCTTCTGCCAAATCCCATGAATCCAAATGGCCACCCACCGTAATGATCTCATCAGGAAATTCTGTACCTCTCAGTTCGCCAATGACATTATAACTCTTTACATCGGGCAGCATTTCACATTCTGTACGGATGTACAACTGCATTCCTTTTTTCTTTTTCAGTTCATTGCTTACATATTCTGCATGACG
Source organism: uncultured Chitinophagaceae bacterium (assembly GCA_947085245.1). Taxonomy (GTDB): domain Bacteria; phylum Bacteroidota; class Bacteroidia; order Chitinophagales; family Chitinophagaceae; genus Lacibacter. Next base: position 56,787 of record CAMTVU010000003.1, read on the forward strand.
TGTAGATACAGCAATGGCAGGGATTTTTGGAAATGAATCATTGTATGTTGTTGCACCCGTGTGCGGAAAATCATCAATATTACTTGCCAGAGAACGAACCATCACCGCAATGGCTCCATACTTTGCCGCCATAGATGGGCCACGGCCACGGTACTGCCCTGCTTCAGCATAAGAACGGAACGTTTCAACATTGGTTGGGTTCATGGGAAAATTATAAAAAACAATTTTTCCCTTTACTCCTTTTTCACCAAGCTCTTCCAGCTCTTTAAACGACCGCACTTCAATCACTTCTGCTTTAACTCCTTTTTTCCCTGTACCCACACTGTTACCCAATGCACATACATTCAATGAAAAGGTATTGCCCTTTTCATCAACCAGCAATGCATTTTCTTTTGCACCACGCACCCAATGCGGCACCATGCACTCCTGCAGGTAAACCGTATCTGCTCCCATTTCTTTCATCATGCGATAGGTTTCTTTCACTGATTTTTCTGCCTGTGGCGAACCGCTTAATCTTGGACCAACCTGCTTGCACAAAAACCGCAGATTATCATACGCCTTACCGTTGATGAAGATATCATCCGCAATTTGTTTGAATATAATGGAATCATTTTTTTGTGCTGCGGTTATTGTTGTTGCTGAAAAAAACAGGATGAAGAGTAAATAAATTGTACGCATACGTTTTTGTTTTCGGATAACCTTGATTCCGATGAAAATAAAACAACTATTGAACCCGGCAAAAAAGAGAGGGCCTTCCTTTTGGGAAATATGACGAGCGGCAACATGCGAAAAAATGCCTGTTCAACGAAAGTGTTAACTTCGCTAACTTAACCAGGTGTATGAAATGAGGCATAAAAAAATATTCATTACTATACTAACCGGGAATGAATATTTTTTTGTGGCGAATAACATGTGGCCAAAAAACAATAAAAAATAAGCACATGAAAATTGGAATTGTTTGCTACCCAACATTTGGCGGAAGCGGTGTATTGGCTACAGAACTTGGAAAAGCACTTGCTGAAAAAGGACATCTTGTTCATTTTATTACGTATCAGCAACCGGTAAGGCTCAGTGGCTTTTTTACCAATATCTTTTATCATGAAGTAAGGGTTCCGCATTATCCTTTGTTTGATTACCCGCCTTATGAAACAACATTGGCCAGTACCATGGTAGATGTTGTGCTCAATAACGATCTGGATCTGCTGCATGTGCACTATGCCATTCCCCATGCATCGGCAGCTTATATGGCCAAGCAGATTTTAAAAAAGAAAGGAAAAGATATTCCCGTTATCCTCACTTTGCACGGAACAGATATTACACTGGTAGGAAAAGATAAAACGTTTGAACCTGTTGTTACTTTTTCCATTAATGAAAGCGATGCCATTACTGCTGTATCAAAAAACCTGCGTGAGGAAACTTATCATTCCTTTCACATTGAAAAAGAAATTGAGGTTATTTACAACTTTGTTGATGTAAAGCGTTTTGAAAAAAAACCACTGGATGCCTTTAAAAAAGTACTGGCGCCAAATGGTGAACGCATCATTGTACATGCATCCAACTTCCGTAAAGTAAAACGGGTGAATGACATCATCCACACATTTGCCAATATCAACAAAGAAGTTCCTTCTAAACTTTTGATGGTGGGCGATGGCCCCGACAGGCCCGGCGCTGAAGAGCTTTGCCGTGAGCTGCATGCTTGTGATGATATCCGTTTTTTGGGTAAGCAACAGGAAATAGAAGACATCCTTGCCATCTCCGATCTTTTCATCCTTGCATCAGAATATGAAAGCTTTGGTCTTTCTGCATTGGAAGCAATGGCAGCAGGTATTCCGGTATTATCAACCAATGCAGGCGGACTTCCTGAAATTAATATACATGGCAAAACCGGTTATATGGCCAATGTAGGCGATGTAAAAGAGTTAAGCAGGTTGGGAATTGAGTTATTAAAAAATGAGGAGCAACTCAACTCTTTAAAACTGAATGCAAAGAAACAAGCAGAGAAATTCGACATTCACCACATTGTTCCTTTGTATGAAAAATTATATGAACGATTTGTTCCTGCTACCGTTTAGTTATGGCGTAACCACGATGCAGGATTAAGCAACTGATTTTCTCTTGCCAGAATGAAATCAATCTGTCCTTCACCATCAAGATTTGTTCCTACCCGCCCTACAAGCTGGCCAATTTTAATACTTTGCCCCTTACTCACATTTACAGAAGAGAGATTACTGTATGTAGTAAAATATTTTCCATGGCGGATCATAACGGCACTCATTCCCCCTACATCAAACACACTTACCACCTCACCATCAAAACATGCTTTTACTGAAGTGCCCGCAGGTGATGCTATTGTAATAAAATCCTGGTTGCCTTTTATATTTGTACCCGGTATTGTGTAAGATCCAAATCCAATTGCTACATAACCATTATCAACCGGAAATGGTAAGCGGCCTCTGCTGCTTTCAAAACTATTGCCCAATGCAAGATCTTCTTTATTATACTCAAGATAACTTTCCTGTTTTTTAACCGGCTCTTCTTTTTTTACAACCGGAGTTGTTGTTTTGAGAGTTGCCGGCGCTGTAACAGTACCGTTAGCTGTTGTATTATTTTTGGTATTTTCTTTTGCTAACCTGTTTTTTTCTTCTTTGTCTTTTCGTTCACGTTCTAATCTGTCGGCTTTTACCTTAGCATCAGCTTCTTTTTTTGCAGCAGCAATCTCCCTGTTAATAATAGTTGTAATGGATGCTTGTAAAGCTTGTGCCTGTTTGCGTTTGGCAGCAATAGTAGCATTGATCTCCTTTTCTCTTTTCTTCAGGTTAATCACAACGGCATCCTGCTCCTTCTTATCTTTTACCAGTTCGCCCATTTCTTTGGTTTGATCAAGAAGAACACTGCTTTTTTCCTTTTTATTGTTGGTGAGCTGAACAATTTTTTGTTTGTATAATGTTTCAGTTTGCCGAATGGCATCCAACTGCTGAGCCCTGTAGCTTCTGTATGCTTTCATGTAAGCAATGCGACGGATAGCATCATTAAAGCTGCCGGCAGAAAATAAAAAATTGAGAAAGTCATAACTGCTCCTGTTCTTATAGGCATACACTACATTATGAGAATAATTCATTTTAAGTGTATCCAGGTCTTTCTTTAAACGGCGCATTTCAAGGTAGGATGTATTAATATCTCCGTCAATTGCTCTTACCTGTTTGTTAATGGTAGATATTACCTCGTTCCGCAAACGGATCTTATTCTGAATGAGTGTAAGCTGGCCGATGCTCTGCTTCTTGTTTTGCCTGATCTCGTTATACTGGTTGTTAAGCACTTCAATTTCCTGGAGTGTTTGTTTTCTCTTTTTTTCAAGCTCGGTTTTATCCTGTGCAAATACAATTACCTGCAAGAACGTACAAACAGTAAGCAAAAATATTTTCAGCATAGGCATGGTTTTAATCTCTGCAAAAATAAGGTTTCAGGTTAAAAGAGTTTAACGCAGCCTGTTCTCAAAACGTATGCCCTTTTTAATTCTTTTGAATTTTTTAGGAATGGTGAAAGGGAAACTCAAGGTTTCATTAATCTTATAATCCCTGAATTTGAGCTGCACTTCCAGTTTGTTCTGCTGTGAAATGAATATTTCCCTGAAGGCTGAAAACAAAACACCGGTTTTGTTTTCATAATCGGAATACGTTAAATCACAGGTGCGGTTTAACGCAGGGTCATTATCATCTAATTTGCTCTTTTCTATTTGAAAATTATTACTGATGGAGATGAGATTTTTAAAAACAGGATCAACACTCAGCAATGTATATCCATTTGCATTGCGTGTGTAAGATGTAATACTGTCTCTGTTGAAAAAGATGGGATTGCCCACCAGCAAATTCTGCAGATCAGCAAATGCAAACGGTATCTGGCTTACTTCCTGTATTGAAGCCAGGGGTTTTACCTGGTACGTATTGGCAAGTTTATCCAATACTTTAATACTGTCTTTCGAAATCAGCACCCGTATGCCTTCAATACCAATATCATTGCTCAGGGATATCCAGATCAAACTGTCTTTTAACATTCTGATGTTGGCAATAAAATCGGGTTGCCTTCCTTTGCTGTTGCTGTAATCAACTTTTATTTTGGCTGAAAATGTATTGAACTCAATTCTTTTTTGCTGAACATTTGTTAATACCTCATTCACCATCCGCATGGTATCTTTATGTGTAGGTTGTATTTCAGCTACAACCGTAACTGTATCTTTTTTTATAATGGCCTGCTGAATTTTTTTGGTTGAACGGCAGGCCGTAAATACCATCAGCAATAAAACCGAAATTGCTATGTAATAAATTTTCTTCATATAAAACTATTGTTTTCCCGTGCTTCCAAATCCGCCTGCACTTCTGTTTGTATCTTCAATCTCAACGGAAAGTTCCCAATTGATCTGCTCAACTTTCTGTATCACCATCTGTGCAATACGTTCCCCACTTTGTACAGACTGGATTTCATTACTGAGGTTGATTAAAATAATCTTAATTTCTCCACGGTAATCTGCATCAATGGTTCCGGGTGTGTTTAAACAGGTGATGCCATGCTTGATGGCCAAACCACTGCGTGGCCGTATTTGTGCTTCATATCCCTGCGGCAATTCAATAAACAATCCCGTTGGAATCAATAACCTTTCCAATGGTTTTAACTCAACAGGTGTTTTTAAAAAAGCTCTTATATCCATTCCGCTTGAACCTTCTGTTGCATACGCTGGCAATGGATTATCGGAGTGATTAATAATTCGAACCGTCATGCAGTAATTATTTTTGAAGTAATACAGTGGCATAAGCAACCAGGCCTTCTTCTCTTCCTACAAATCCCAATTGCTCTGTTGTAGTAGCTTTGATGGAAACAGCATCTGCTTCCAGTTCAAGAATGGCAGCAATGGTTGTTTGCATATTGATGATGAACGGTTTTATTTTGGGCAATTGTAAACAAAGCGTGCTGTCAACATTTACAACATGATACCCTTTCTCTTTTATTTTTTCAAATGAACGCTTGAGCAATATCTTACTGTCAATGTTTTTAAACTCGGCAGAAGTATCAGGAAAATGTGTTCCAATATCGCCCAATGCCAATGCTCCCAGCATGGCATCACAAATGGCATGCAATAACACATCGGCATCACTGTGGCCAACAGCTCCTTTATGATGCGGAATTTCCACACCTCCTATAAATAATTTTCTTCCTTCGGCCAGTTGATGATAATCAACGCCTGATCCAATTCTGAATGCCATAGTGTAATAAAAAAAGCGAAGGTAATCTACCTCCGCTTTTTACAAAATCTTTTATCTGTATGCTTAGAAGCTGTTTGAATTAATTGTTTGATATATCTTATGGCATTTTTTGGGCTGCAACTGCGTTGAATTTTTCGCCTTAGGCGTTTAGACTATGGCTGCAAAATTCGCCTTGTTTCGCTCCAAAAAATATCCATAATCTACTCGAAACAACTAATTCAAACAGCTTCTTAGTTCTCAGGTGTTGTTGTTTCTCCACCATCACCACCTAAATCAAATATTAAACTGAAACGTGTGGTATTGCTTAACGGGTTGCGGTTAATTCCCTGGCCGGTAGGAACAAGATAAGAGAAGTTGAAACCAAGACGGTTATACTTTACGCCAAGACCTACACTGAAAAACCGGCGGTTTCCTTTTGTTTTTGCTTCATAAAAATAACCGGCACGGGCAAAAAACAATTCATTGTAACTGTATTCAGCGCCAGTTGAAATCTGAAATTCTTTTAATTCTTCACTGAAACCACCTGGTGCATCTCCAAAGGAAGAGAACCAGCTACCCACCACACTTTTGTTACGGTAAGCTTCCAATGCAGCTACTGCAGTATCGGTAGGAGGAGTGGGCACCAATAATTTATTGATGTCAATACCAAAACTGATTTTATTTGTTTCATCAATGGTTTTATGATAAACAGCACCAATACCAAGATTGGCCGGGATATAATCTTTACCACGTGCATCATTGGTATAAGAAATCTTTCCGCCAAGATTGCTCATTACAGCACCTGCTGTAATTCCGGAACCTTCTTCATTAAGCCCGTTATAATAAAATGAAACATCACCTGCAACAGTAGTACCGGGTTTGTAAGTAACACCGTTGGTATTGCCATTTGCAAGATTTGAATAAATATAACGGAGAGCAACACCTACTCCAATTTTATCACTCAAGCGGCGGCTGTAACCTGCATCAAATGCAAATTCACGGGGATTGAATTTTTGCAGATCATTACCGGCAAAATCTGTAAACTGAATACTACCTAAGTTAAAATAACGTAAGGAGCCGGATACTGCCTGGTTCTCATCAATTTGATGATAACCTGCGATAGTGCCAATAAATACATCATTCAACCCAAGATCTTTTAACCAGGGGGTATAAGTTAAAGCTATAGCAGACTTTTGCGCAGCAAATGGAATTTTTGCCTGGTTCCAGAAAGAAGAATTTGCATCAGGCGAAGTTGCAATTCCCAAATCACCCATACCACCGGCACGGGCATCGGGCGAAATACGCAACATCGGCACAGCAGTGGTTACAACGTTAATTCGATCTTGAGCAATTGTTTTAAACGAAACAACAAGCAGGAATAAGAACAGCAGTTGAACAGATTTTTTTCTCATCAGAGTTAAGATTTGAGGCATAAAAATAGAGGAATTTTAGATACAGCAATATTTAATGAAATGTTTTGGTTTTACAGCAGAACTAATTTTTGAAGGGCTGATTGTTTCTTACCATTTGAATCTTTTACTTCTAACTGGTAAATATAAACGCCACGTCCAATTTTTTGTCCGTAATCATCCCTGCCGTCCCACTCAATTTCAAAAGAACGGTTTCCTTCATCATTTATTGTACGGGCAATTGATTTCACAACCTTACCCGACACAGAGAAAATGCGGATCATCACCTGCAGATTATCACCGGGCCGGTTATGTTCAAACATGAAGATTGTTTTGCTGGTAAACGGATTGGGATAATTATATACCCTGGTAATTTTCAGTTCTTCATCTTTTACTACTCTCAACTCAAGCCGGTATTCACTGCTGTTGTTTTGTACATCCCATGCTTTTATGTTTAGTACGTGGGTGCCTTCTGTTAATGCCGGTAACTGAAAACGAACCGACCCTTTTTGATAGCTGTCTGTGTCTGCTTCGTAATAATCATTCAAAATAAAAAAGCGGCTGTTATCATTATCAAGTGTTGCAATTAAATCATGACCTATACCCGTGCCCACCGTATTGATGCCGCTTGAATCAAAAAGTTTCAACAGCAATACAGGTGTTTCATTGGTAATGCCGCCGTTTACAAACTTTTCATCGTTGAGCCAGGCTTTGATGATTGGTCCTGTTTGATCGTTCATTGGATTGCTGCCTGCACCTCCAACAACAATCGTGGTTTCTGCACCATTGCCATCTTTGGTTCCATCTTCTGCATAATAACTGATCTTACCATTTCCAAACTGGTAGTTGATGTCTTTAGGAACAACAAATGTGTAACTGAATTGCCCGTTAATCACTTTTGCTTTGCCTTTGAAAATTACATTGGATTGATTGGTAAATGTTGTAACATTACTCGTGGCGTCATTCCCAAATGTTTTTACCTGTTGCACCTTATCAAAGATCACAGGATATACATTGCCATTAAAACCGGTTAAGCGGTTACCGGCTGCATCTGTTACTTCACCTTTGATTGTGTAACGGTCTGATGCTTTTAATGTATCGGTTGATGGTGTTTGATTATTAATAGAAGTTGTTTTTACTTTCAGCGTAGGAAAACCAAGTCGTATTGCAGGATCGCCCAGCAAAGTGAACTTTCTGTTGTTGATTATATCACCAAAATTCTGATAAGTAAAATTCTTTGCCCGTTTTATTGCTTCACCCAATGTTGGAAAAGTTCCATTGCTGTTGGTTGACAGTGCAAGCTGAAAATAATTATTGTTGATGATGCGGTTACTGAATGCAAACACCACACGGGTAGTGGTCATTAATGCAATAGCGCCTGTACGTTCACGTACTAAAATATTTTCGCCAATTGAATTGATTGCCGGGTTATCATACGGAGCAAAATCGCAGGTGGCTGTGATAAACAGAGGAAGTTTGTTGGGATTGTTCCATGTGTTTACCATATCCTGATCAAGGATCACTTCACCTGCCAATCTTCTGAAACCACCATGGCCGCTGTAATTCCAGATCAATGTGCCGGAAAATATTTTATTGTTGATGGCCTGGTTTACATCGGGGTAGCGGCTGCCTCCGCTTCCACTTTGCTGGCGGTAGGCATCTAAGTAAATTTTTGAAAGATTGAAATTTTTATTTTGCTGAATCACCTGTGCATGCAGTTCGGCATCATCCAAATGAATATTATTGTCTTCATCATCTGCAACCAGCGTTAGTTCATTTCTCCATGGCCCGTAACTTTCTTTTGCATGATAGCGGATGATCTTATCAACCACATTCCTTGCTTCTTCAATACTCTTTGCGGGAATGCGTCCAATACCAACATCCAGCAAACTCACAGGAAATGATTGGTTGATATCATCAGCATCATCCAGCAATCCAAAAAAATCATCAGAGGTATAAGTTGATAACGGATCAAGTGACGATTCACTTTGATAACAGGGAACAAAGTTTGTATTTGAACCCACCCTGTTCAGATAATCGTAAGAAGCATCTCCCATCAGTAAAAGATAACGTGGACGCTGGGTTGTATCGCTCCCTGCTTTATCGTAATACATTTTTACAAAGTCACGAATGGATGTGGGATCAGGCGTGCCTGAAGCAAACTCATTAAATACCTGTTCAGTTGTAACAACCTGTACACTTAAGTTTTGTTTTTGCTGATGCCATATTGCCAATCGTTGTGCTTCCGCAAGTAAAGAACTATGTGTTACAATGAGGTATTCCTTTGCTGCTGAATTATGCAGGTCCTGGTTATTGATCTTGCCCAATGCTTCAGGAATTAAAAATCCCTGGTTATTAAAAGCAACATATTCCCTTAGTTGATCAGATGTATTGATGAACTTCAATTCAGACCCGTTGAATGTTCCCGTCATATTTACGGGCCTCAACGGATTGGTGATATCCCAAACCAATGAATTACCATTTGCAAATTGCAAGCGAAACTCAGTAACATTACCCGTACCCACTGTTTCCCAATCTCTGAAAAGTAATTGATCAACACCGTTCATACTTAATTGCCGTTGTGGAAACAATTCAAACCAATTCAACCATCCCTGTGAGTTTACACTTCCGGGTTGGTAAGTATATTGAAGATTGATGGTTGATTGGGCTGATAAGAATGTTGCAAACACTTCATGCGGAAAAGCTACCGGGTCATAAGTACCCGTGCCCACACTTGGAACAATGTGCTGTGTTACCTGGTTATTATTTGCTTTTATTGAAAAGGAACTCCCAACTCCATTACTTCTTGCTGCAACATTTGATATAAGCTGTACAGGTGCAGCAGCAAGCAGATTGGGAAAAACAGCAGAAAAATTTCGTGTAAGAGTTTTGCCCGGAGTATTACTAAACTCTTCGCCATACCATTCCTTACCGCTTTTTAAAAAATTAACCGTGTCAAGTTCATAGAAATAACGGTCACGGAAATCTGTAACTGTCCGGTTGGGTAACGAACTGATGTTTCTGTTTTGAACCCGTAAACCATTTTCGGCTATATTAATAAAGTAATACGCTTCTTTTGCATACAGGTTTTTTTGATGACGGAACCGTTTATTTGCAGAATCCTTCGCCCATGTATGCAGACCGTTTGCATAGAATAAAAAATAATCATTGCCATTAAATATACCATCACCCCCATCAAACATCATAATGGCATTTTCTGTAAGATCATCAGCACGGTTAACCCTATTCGATTCAGGTAACATTTGACCTCCATTACCAAAAAGGCGGATGCTTGAACTTGAAAGGTTTGATGTATTAACCCCTGCCGATTGAAGGAAAGCAACATTCACCCTGTAAACGCCTGCATTTTTTACAGATAACTTATACCAATTGCCGCTTGCCAATACAGAATTGCTGCGATAGTTGCGTTGTGCATTACCGAAGAAAAAGAAACAGCAGCCAATAAGCAGTGCGATGTATCGCATAAAGGGTGAATAACAAATATACCTGAAAAGCCAATGAACTGCAATTCGTTGGCTTATCCTTACAATTATCTCATATCATACATTCAGCTTCAAACCGGCAAAACATAATTTTATGAAATTGATTTTTCTTTCTGAAAACAATTGCATTTAATAAAGAAATTCCTTTTACAGAGATAACTCAAACTAAAGGAACGCTGCTGTAGTTCGTAATTCTACTGCTTACCAAGCAGAAATACTAAAAATCAGTTATTGAACGTTGAAATGCTTTCTGTTATAAAAAGAAAATCCTATGTTTGTTGTTGCCCTTTATTAAAATTTGGGGTGTTAAATCCAATACAATATTTTTGAACCTCATTCGTTAACTATCAAAACGAAAAGATGATGATGAAAAACCTTTTCCGCATTAAAAATCTGGGTATCCTGTTAATTGGTGCCACACTTATTTCTTCCTGTAATTTATTTAAAAAGAAACCGGAGAAATCATCCAATACCGGCTGGACCTATAACGATCCTCAGGGTAATGGCTTTCGTGTATCAAAAGAAAAAGAACAGAAAACCGGCCCCGGACTTGTTTTTGTTGAGGGCGGTACCTTTACCATGGGCGCTTCTGAAGAGGATGTAATGCGTGACTGGAATAATATTCCACGCCGTGTTACTGTTGCTTCCTTTTATATGGATGAAAGCGAGGTGGCTAACGTTCACTACCGTGAATATCTCTACTGGCTCAACCGTGTGTTTATGGATACAGCCATTACCAACCGTGCTTTACCAGATACCCTCTGCTGGCGCAGTGAGTTGGCATACAACGAGCCTTATGTAGATTATTATTTCCGTCATCCTTCCTACAATTTATATCCTGTTGTAGGTGTTAGCTGGAAACAGGCTTTTGATTATTGTTTGTGGCGCAGTGACCGTGTGAATGAAAACATTCTCTACGATAAAGGTGTTACCAATAAAAAAGCTGAACTGCAAAAACAAATGCAGGGTGGCGGGCAGGATAACTTCAACACAAAAGCTTATTTGCTGGGTGAATACCAGGCAACTCCCGGTAAATCTTTAAAAAATTATAAAGATCCTCTTACAAAGCAGGTTCCAACCAGCATCAGCTTTGAGGAAGGGCTCATTTTGCCTGATTATCGTTTACCTACAGAAGCCGAATGGGAATATGCAGCTTATGGTTATATAGCTCAAAACCCTAACCCCCGCAAAAGTGAAAAGCGCCGTGGTGAGGAATTGATTGCAAACAAGCAGGTTTATCCATGGGCTCAAAATGTAAATGGTTTGCGTGATTCCCGCCGCAGCAGTTGGCAGGGTCAGTTTTTAGCCAACTTTAAACGTGGTTCTGGTGATAATATGGGTGTTGCAGGCGGCTTAAACGATCGTGCTGTAATTCCCGGCCCAATCAAAGCATTCTATCCCAATGGTTTTGGGTTATTTAATATGGCCGGTAACGTTAGTGAGTGGGTAGCAGATGTTTACAGACCACTTACCCCAACCGATGGTGATGACTTTAACTACTATCGTGGCAACAACTTCCAGCGCATGGATCTAAGCACAGGGAAAGCTGAAAGAGATTCAATGGGACGTATTAAATACCGTAACGAAACAGAAGATGAAGTAAAGAACCGTCGTAACTATCAGAAAGGATATGTTATTGATTATTTAGACGGTGATTCTTTAAGTGCAGTGCAATATGGTTATGGCACTACCACTCTTGTAAGCGATAAAAGCCGTGTTTTCAAAGGCGGTAGCTGGAACGACCGTGCTTATTGGCTTACCCCGGGCAGTCGCCGTTTCTTAGAAGAAGATCAAAGCAGTTCAATGATTGGGTTCCGTTGTGCTATGACACGTTACGGCAGCCAGGAAGGAAACGGAAGAAAAACCGGCAACTGGTTTGAGAAAAGAAAACAAAACAACCGTAAAAGAAATTAACAGATAAACGACTTCAATGAGAAACCCTCTGCATGCAGAGGGTTTCTCATTTACACCCTGATTCATTTTGAGTTAGCCGAACTATTTATCTTTGAAACATGCTCATCGAAGAACTGTACAAAATATTTCTGCAATTCCCGTTTATACAAACAGATACCCGCAAATTAAAAGCAGGTGATTTGTATTTTGCATTGAAAGGTATACATTTTAATGGCAATCATTTTGCTGCCATGGCTTTGGAAAAAGGCGCTGCTTATGCCTTTGTTGATGAAGAAGTAAATATTGCAGATGAAAGAATAATCAAGGTCGCTGATGTGCTGGATACACTTCAGCAACTTGCTAAATATCACCGGCAACAATTCAACATCCCTTTTATCGGTATTACAGGAAGCAATGGAAAAACAACCACCAAGGAATTGATTCATGCAGTTCTTTCCTCTCATTACAAAACATACACAACAGAAGGTAATCTTAATAATCACATTGGCATTCCTCTTACACTGCTTAAGGTAAAGTCAGATGCTGAAATTGCTGTTGTTGAAATGGGCGCCAATCATCAAAAAGAAATTGCATCGTATTGTTCCTATACATTACCAACCCATGGAATAATCAACAATTGCGGCAAAGCGCACCTGGAAGGTTTTGGCGGTTTAGAAGGTGTAAGAAAAGGCAAAGGTGAACTGTATGATTTCATCAGAGAAACAAACGGCACCATCTTTATCAATTGGGACTATGACTATTTGCAGGAAATGAGCAAAGGCATTGATCATAAAATTACTTACGGCACAACCGCTGCAGAAACCACAGGCGTTTTAACAGAAAGTGAGCCTTTTCTAAAAGTTGAAATAACAAGCGATGCCTCTATTGGTATAATAGAAACACAACTGGTGGGCGATTACAATTTGCCTAATGTACTGGCAGCCGTTAGTGTTGGCAAATACTTTAAAGTGCCTTCAGAAAAAATTAAAAAAGCGATACAAAATTATCAACCATCCAACAGCCGTTCACAATTAATTGAAAAAGGAACAAACAAGATCATTCTCGATGCTTATAATGCAAACCCCAGCAGTATGAAGGTGGCTATTGAAAACTTTGCCAAACTCCATGCTGATAAAAAAGTTTTACTGTTAGGCGGCATGGCCGAAATGGGTGACGCAAGTTTGTATGAGCACAAAGCCATTATTGAGCTCCTTCAGCAATATCAGTGGACAGATGTTGTACTGGTTGGAGGTGATTACTCAAAAATCAAACACCCATATATCAATTTCAAAACGGCCGAAGAAGCCAGGATATGGTTTCAGCAGCAGCATTTTATGCACGCATATATACTCATCAAGGGTTCAAGAAGCATGAAAATGGAAGACGTTTTAAACTAATGCTTGCAAAAACCAATAAAATCAGTATTTTTACGGGTACTTCTCTATATCCCATACGATTAATCACTTAGTTTTCTCTTCCAATCTCCTTCTGAACAAGTGATCCAACCCTTCTGAAAAGAGCCGTTAATTTTAATCTGTTCACTGTTTAATGGTTCAAAATGAAAAAAAACCTGCTTTTAATTTTATTGCTTTCACTTTCCAGTGTAACATTTGGTCAACTCTCCAATTATTGGCCTGCTAATTTAGGCGCAATGCCTACTTGTTCAACAATGGCCCCCCCAACTACTAATTGCACTAAATGGCCAGTTGTTAATGATGGACGGTGGGATGTGGGTACAACCTGGAATGGAGGAACTGTTCCTGCAAACTTTGATATTGTTTGTATTCCAACTGGAATAAGGGTTTTTATACAAGGGTCAACTTATGTTGCCGAAACAAGTTGCCAAAGTAATCCTGCAGCCACGCCAAGGCTTCGCATTTTCATTTGTGGTACTTTAGAATTCAATAATTCAGCTAAATTATTCCTCAGTTGTTTTAGTTTTCTCCAGGTTTATACAGGTGGGCAAATTATTCCTCCTAATAACAGCGGTAGTGGCGATTTAATCCAGATTGGTCAAAATGTTGTTTGGGGCGGCCCTGGTTCAGGAAACCAGGGTACTGTTACCGGCCCTTATATTTTAAGTTGGCCATATATTGGACAAGGTGTTTTACCGGTTGCTTTTGATTACTTCAGGGCAGAACAAAAACAGCCCTACAGCATCAAACTTAACTGGGGTACGGTACAGGAAGTAAACAATACCGATTTTATTATTGAACGCAGCGATGATCAAAAGAGGTGGGTTGCAATTGGCTCGTTAAAATCGGCCGGCAATTCTTCAAATCGTTTTGCTTATACTTTCAATGATAATAACCCACTTTCAGGTTATAATTATTATCGCATCAGGCAGGTTGATGTTGACGGAAAAACAAGTTTCTCAGAAATTGTAAGAGTGAATAACCAGGTAAAAAAGAACATCAGCATTTTCCCTAACCCGGTTAATGCCGCAGCACAGTTATATTCAAAAGCAAATTTCAAACAGGGTCAAAGTATTCAGCTTATTGATGCAAGGGGAAGCAGGGTAAGAACAATTACAGTTAACGGAGGAAGTAACAGCATGCAGATTGATATGGCTTCATTCGTTTCAGGATTATATCTTGTACAGGTAGTTGAAAATGGCAGAGTAATTGAAAGTGTATCGCTCATTAAACAATAAAAAAAACAATCTCAACTATTTAATGAGGCTGTCTCAAAAGTCGTTAAACGTCTTTGCGAGGGAGGTACGACCGAAGCAATCTATTCGCTTATCAATTGATGAATTTTTCCAGATTGCTTCACTTTGTTCGCAATGACGACTTTTGAGACAACCTCATTTTTTTTCCTGGCATATTTCAATCAATACACCATTAGTTGATTTGGGATGAAGAAAGCAAACCCATTTATTATCAGCACCTTGTTTTGGCTTTTCGCTCAATAAAATAAATCCTTCGCCTTGCAGGCGCTTCATTTCAACTTCAATATCCTCCACCTCAAAAGCAATATGATGCATCCCTTCTCCTTTTCGTTCAATGTATTTTGCAATAACTCCATCAGCACTTAAACTTTCCAGTAACTCAATTTTTGTTCCGCCGCTTATAAAGAAGGCAGTATTCACCTGCTCACTTTCTACAAGTTCTGTTTTATAACAATTTATATTCAACAGCTTTTCAAAAAGTGGAATGGAAATAGAAAGGCTTTTCACAGCTATCCCGATATGTTCTGCTTTATTCATGTGTTATATTTAAAAAGCAATTTACAACCAACCGTTTTAACTTTGTAACATTAAAATGCAGCAACCGCTCATCTATCTTGATTATAATTCCACCACACCCGTTGACCCACGGGTATTGGATACAATGTTGCCGTGGTTTACTGAAAAATTCGGTAACGCTGCAAGCCGCTCCCATGCTTACGGATGGGAAGCAGCAGAAGCAGTTGCAATAGCCCGTGAACAGGTTGCTAACCTGATTGGTGCTGTAAAAGAAGAAATTATTTTTACATCAGGAGCAACTGAAAGCATCAACCTGGCTATGAAAGGTATTGCGGAAGCCCATTCAACAAAAGGCAATCACATCATCACCTGTGCAACAGAACACAAAGCAGTACTTGACACCTGTGCTTCGCTTGAAAAAAAAGGATTTGTTATTACCTATCTTCCGGTATCTGAAAAAGGAATGATTGATTTACATGAACTGCAAAACACGATCACTCCTTCAACGATCCTTATTGCTTTGATGTATGCAAACAATGAAACAGGAGTCATCCACCCCATCAAACAAATTGGCCGTATTGCAAAAGAGAAAAAGATTCTTTTTTTCTGTGATGCCACCCAGGCTATTGGTAAAATTCCCGTTGATGTAATACGAGATGAAATTGATCTGATGGCTTTTTCATCGCACAAAATATACGGACCCAAAGGAGTTGGGGCGTTGTATGTAAGAAGAAAAAATCCAAGAGTATCCATCAAAGCACAAATAGATGGCGGAGGCCATGAACGAAACATGCGGAGCGGTACGTTAAACGTTCCCGGTATTGTTGGATTTGGAAAAGCAGCAGCATTATCGTTTTCAGAAATGGAAAAGAATAAACAGGAAGTGCAGCAACTCAGAAACAGGTTAGAACATGCACTTCTCCGGCTTGAAGAAGTAAACATCAACGGAGATATAAACAACCGTCTTCCTAATACAAGTAACTGCTGTTTTAAAAACCTGAGCGGCCCCAACTTATTATCAGCCATTTCAAAAAAAATGGCTGTTTCCAGTGGCAGTGCATGCACAAGCGCTTCGCCTGAGCCAAGTCATGTTTTAAAAGCAATGGGACTAACAGATGAAGAAGCGAAAGCTTCCATCCGTTTCAGCCTGGGAACATTCACTTCGCAAAAGGATATTGAACAAGCAATAGAAAATATTTCTGAAATAGTGCATGAATTGCGCCGGGAAGCAAAAACGATTACAGGTTAATAATCCATCATTCATCACTTAAAATAATTTGTATAATTTTGCAGACAAGAAGTCAACCATCAACCAAATGGTATATTAGTTGTTATTGATTAAAAAAAGATATTATGATTTTTGTTACAGATAAAGCAAAAGAAAAAGTAGTCAACTTAATGCAACAGGCGAATGTGGAGGGTGATTCCTCTTATTTCGTACGTGTAAGTGTTGTGGGTGGCGGATGCAGCGGATTAAGTTACAAGCTGGATTTTGATAATGAATCAAAACCCAACGACCAGGTGTTTGAAGATAATGGAGTAAAGGTGGTTACTGACATGAAAAGTTTTCTCTATCTCTATAATACAACTTTAGATTTCAGCGATGGATTGAACGGCAAGGGCTTTCATTTCAACAACCCCAACGCCAGCCGCACTTGCGGATGTGGTGAAAGTTTTGCAGTGTAGCTTGAAGCTCTGCTTTAAGCCAATTGAGCTGTTATACCAAATGGAAGAACTATTTAGCCTTGCCTGCCGGTCGGGCAGGTTTCAAAGCGGTATTATTCTTCCGTGAGACGAGGGTGTAAGACAGAAAATAAAAAACCCCTTCATTTCTGAAAGGGATTTTTTGCAGTTGGTTTCGGGTCGTCAATTCTTGACAAAAGCCTTCAGGGTAAGCCCGTTTTTTCCCATGATTCGTAAAAAATACATTCCCGCTTGCAATTGAGATATGTTTATTTCAGTTGTAAACTGAATGGCATTTACCTGTTTAAGTACCTGACCGGATATATTGACAAGCTCAATTTGAGAAATGCTGCTTGGCTCAGACAGATTAATGACAATTTTTTCGGAAGCAGGGTTGGGGCTGATCCTGACTACTTCATTTGCTCCAAACCAAACCTTCACTACCTGTGATGTTTTTGCCCTGTTTAATTTATCAATTGCTTTGAGGCGGTAATAATTCCAGCCATTATAAGGATTGAGGTCAACTTCGGCATAAGCAGCCTGGTTTAAAATAACTTTGGCAGGTACAACTTTCAGCGTTTTAAAATTCACCCCATCTTTACTTCTTTCAAGGATATACTCTTCCTGGTCATTATTATTCATAACGTTCCAATCAATCAGCACATCTGTTTTGCGGGCACGGGCAGTAAAGCTGGAGAGATCAAGAGGGAGAATGTTTTCATTAATACTGATGCTGCCTAAAGAAAACGGACTAAAGGTATTGACAGCATTCCATGTAACTGATCCAGCTGTAACATCACCTGTTCTGCTGTTTGCCCCGTATTGGTTCCAGGAAGTATTATCAAAATGAGCAATTACTAAAGTTGGCAGATCCGAAATATAGCTTGCTGTATTGCATGGACTTTGGGCGGACCAGGTAAGTGTTACATTGGCGTTTCCTGATGCTTCAGTTCTATCTAATGTCCAGTATTCGCAATAACTTACCCGGGTGAGAGGCGGTGGCCCCGGCGCTGTTACAGGACCAAGTAAAGTAGCACTCTGTCTTCTGAACTCAGCTGTAAAACTTAAGTTAGAAGATAACCCGGAAACACTGATTGTTCTATGATGATACTCTGAAACTACAATTTTACCAACAGGGAAAGTAAAATCAGTATTTCCAATTTTACGCATCGGGCCGTTTACAAATGAAAGGGAACTGCCTGCTGTTGAAGAAGCACCATTCACTACAACTAACAGATTATTTATGCTGGATGAAATGACCCCTTTTGTAAATGTGATACTATTATTGATTCCAACCGGGCAGTTTAATGTGATTGTTTCTGTTCCAATATTTTTTTCCAAAAGAACATAACTGAAATATTGAGTTGGCACACCCGGAGTAATAGGAATACCAGGTGTATTGATGCTTCCATTGGACGAGCCTTTAAAAAAGATAGCCCGGCTGTTATCAGTATAGTAACTGTTAGGATAGCGGCTGAAACTACCATAAAGCCATAAGTCGCCTCCATTTGTATTTGATAACCACAGTTCACTGCTGTTTGATGCCGCATCTGTTGAACCAATAATTAAACTTCCTCCTACTGAAAGAGGTTTGGTCATTTCACCCCAGGTACCATTCATATATACCCTGCCCCAACCAGTAGAATTTCCAATAATTAAATCTCCGCCAATTGCAAGTTGAGACGGGGTGATTGCATTTGAATACAAATTAAGAATTGTATTACCCTGAACAGTTACGTTGTGTGGATAGCCTTGTGAACCAGCTACAGCACCCCATTCAACATTTCTTCCGTAAGCACCGTTGATATTATAAACCAGTGATGACCCGTTTTGATAATAAGGTGCATCAGTTACATAACTGCCACTGTTTAACTGCAGCCGGTTCATAATAGTGGCAGACCCGGTATTTGATAATCCGTTAAAATCAGTTGCGGATTTTGCAATAACAGAATATAAATAAGGATTACGATCTGCATAGCCATTTGTTGAACCATCTCCCAGAAATTCAATATTCCCTGCAGATGGATCATTGGGATTATTGCCACCGTTACCATAAATAATTCCACCGGCAGCAATTTTTAAAGTTTGGTTTGTACCCGATGCAAAGAGTCCGCTGTTTAAATAAAGAGTTGTTGTTGTAAGATTATTATTTGTAAGCGTAACCGTGTTTCCTGTATTGGCAATATTTAATGAATTAATGGTATTGCCAACCGGGGTTGTACTGAAATTTCCTGTTACCTGGTTTGCAATACCCTTGTAGGTATAATTTGCACTGCTGCTGTAACTGCGACCTGTTGTTTGAATATTTCCAACTCCCCCCGATGAAGTAATACCATCAACTGAACCAATTCCTAATATTGCTGAAGCAGCATGAATAAAATTGGAACTGCCGGAAACAATAAATGCAGCACAATCAAGTAACCCGTTATTAGTGAAATCAAATCCGGCTCCATTAATAATTTTGTTTGAAATTAGGGCAACTTGTGCACCGGGTGCAATTTGCAAACCTCCCGTATTTAATGTAATGGTGCCGGAGCCCCCTAATTGAGCACTGGTACCGGAGATGATCATTGCTCCGCAGGTATTTGTTTGAATAACTGAACCTGTGCCGATAATTCCATCCCGGAAAGTTTTAGTTCCTGCACTTGACAATGTTACAGAACCATTTACCTCAAATAAACCGTTGACAATTGTATTTGTTCCGGCTCCTACGGTTCCTACATTTGCAGTAATTCTGAAAATTGGTTTTTCTGTACCGCTGGCAAAAAGTATAATATTATCTGTGTTAAATGCCAGTGGCGTATTCCATTCAAAAACACTTCCTGTTTTAAACGTGGCTCTTAAATTAGAACTCCATGCCAGGTTATCTGCTGTACCTCCATTATTGTTATCGGCCCTGATGATACCGCCATTTTCAACTGAATAGGTTCCTGCGCCTGCCGGCACAGACCCATAAATTACATAAGTACCATTGATGATCATATCCGTACCAGTGCCGTCATTTAAAGTAAACACGCTGCTGTTATTGTGAATTAATACAGCACCTGATTCAATCGTTAATTGATCGGCTGAAGTATTAGCAGCTATAGTAACAGTATGACCCGGTTTGATTGTAATTGTATTGGCTGCACTTGTTGGGGTTTGGGTTGCTGAAATCCAGGTAGTATTATCGTTTGATGATTCCCATGTTGAAACATTGCCCCAATTACCGGATTGTCTGGACCGGAAATAATCAGTTGAATTGGTTATACAGGAACCTGATTGGTTGATTGTTATCAGGCTTGAATTTAATGAGATCGTATAATAATCAGAACTTACAACTCTGAATAAATAATTTGAACCACTTAATGTACCGGCAGGTATTGTGAAGTTGATTGTACCGGAAAGCGAGTTGCTGCTTAACGTGCCAATATTAACAGGTGCTGCAAATGAGCCGGATGAATTTGACATTTGTACTGTATAGACATTGCCGGCATTAAAAGTTCCCGTAGCAGTAAAATTCAATGAACCCCCTGTGGTTGTGAAACAATCTGTCAGATTAAAAACAGTTGATGACAAAGAACTGATTGAAATTGAATTTGAATTATAAGTTGCAGAAATTGCTATATCATCCAATCCAATTTCATCCCTTGATCCTGAACCGGAAACATCATCGCTATTCCAACGTAAATAAAAATAAGACAACGGCTGTACCTCTAATCCGCTAATAGTTGTGCTCCTTGATGTTGTTCCTCCAACTTTAACCCAACCACTCAAATCAGATACCTCCGGCGTTGTATAATCAAGAACCGGGAGTTCAGTATAAACCAAATTATCTGAGGAATATGAGAAATTTAATGAGTTCGCTCTACCCTCATCATTTCTTACAAATAAATTGTAAACAATGCTCAATTGAGAAATTGGATTGCTGCCATTATTCACGACTCGTAATGTAATTGTACCGGGAGCAAAATCACTTGCTGAGGGTTGAATCATTAAACAAGGATTTGCTATTGATTGCGGCGTCCCTGTATAAGCATAAATACCTCCTGTAATTACTGCTATGTTTGTTGCACCTCTTACATAATCTCCAATAATATTTGAACCTCCAAAAGAAAATGAGCCATCGCTAAATCCTGTAACAGCCCATGCATTTGAATTCAATCTGCCTGCTGTTGTCGGGTTGGGTTCAAATCCTGAGCCAGCAAAAGCTGTTTGCGGAGTTGTACCAACTGAAGCCGGAGTAGAATTGCTAAAGTCAATGGTTACCGAAGGGGAAGCATTGGTAAGAATTACCTGCCCATAACAAACAACCCCTCCAATAAAAAAGAAAAGTACACTTAGTAAAGTTTTCATCATCATGCCTTGGTTTTTTGTTGCTGGCTTCTTACAGGTAAAGGCAATGATGGCATTCAATGGATATACAGAAACCTATAAAGATAACGGTTCAGGCTATATAAGATATAATATTCAGAGAAAAATTTTTAACGCCCCGGAGAAATGCTGCCAGCAACCATCG
>CAMTVU010000004.1:0-64073 GCA_947085245.1 uncultured Chitinophagaceae bacterium
AGTATTTTGCCATCCTTTTCACTTCGCCTTAATCGCTTTAATTCCGAAACTTCATTTGATGTAAGACTGATTGAGTAAGCCATGGTATATGTTATTGGTTACTCAAAAATACATAATCGGAATTATTTAAGCAAATAAGTATATGAAAATTTTATTGAAGAAAATTTGAAATGATTTCACCGGCACATTTCATTCGCCTTCACGAATTCGTACCACAAATGTTGAATGAGAAATAATCAAATAGAACAGCCTGGTACCGTTACAAACTGTTATTGCTATATATTTCCTTTATTGCTGCAAGCGGCTTAAAAAGCTTTTATTAAATTTGTATTGCATTAATTGCAGGTATGGATGAAGAATAACAAAACCATAGCAAAGGCATATCTAAAGCATGAAAACGGTACAAACAAGAGTGTGCATATATCCAAAAGATGTGCAGCGTATCACAGGCAAGAGTGAACGCTACTGCCGGACGCTACTTCAGAAAATCAAAGAGTATTTCAAAAAGGAAGAACACCAGTTTGTAACAGTAGAAGAGTTCTGTATTTATACCGGTATCAAAGCAGACCAGGTAAGCAATTTTTTGTCAAATTAAACTGTGGATAACCCGCCTAAAAAATGGTCAGGTTTAGCTAATTTATAGCCTAAAATCCCTTATTTTTGTATCTCTGATTTGCAATCAAAAGCTACCAAATAAGTAGTGAGTAAATCGGTGAGTAAAAATATTCATGATTCGGAAGGTTTTGAGGGGCAATGGTTTATGAGGTGGTTACAAAACCCGTCCGGTCCGCAAAAGGCTTCGAAGTAATTCGGAGCTTTTTTGTTTTAGACCCTAACCCTTCATTACAGCCCTACAGGTTGTATATTTGATGCTAAATTCTCAATTTAATTTTATGGACGAACAGCAAAATGCAAACCCCAATCAGCTCAATATTGAAATTACAGAAGAAGTGGCCGAAGGTGTGTATGCCAATCTTGCTATCATTACGCACAGTCATGCAGAATTTGTAATTGACTTTGTGAATGTAATGCCCGGCACTCCCAAGAGCAAAGTAAAATCAAGAATTATTTTTACTCCGCAACATGCCAAGCGTTTTATGAAAGCCCTTACAGAAAATATTCAGCGGTTTGAACAGGCCAACGGATCCATCCGTGATCTGGAAGATATTCAGATACCGATGAATTTTGGCGGACCAACTGCACAGGCATAAAACAGCTTGTAGTTGTTAGCCAATAGTTTTTAGGCAGTATATATTTAATTGACAGATGAACTTCACTTGATGGAAGCAACATTTTCTTATCAGCATTTATTTTCATTTACAAAAAATGTATTTCTTGCTATTGGATGCAGTGATGCAGATGCTGAAGCTGCAACCAAAGCATTACTTGCTGCAGATATAAGAGGAATAGATTCGCATGGTGTGGCAAGACTGAGCGGTTATGTGCGTTTGTGGCAGGCAGGGCGCATCAATACAAAACCTCATATTCATATCATTCATGAAACAGCTTCAACAGCTGTGGTGGATGGTGACCGTGGTTTGGGTTTGGTGGTTGCTCCTTTTGCCATGCATGTGGCTATTGGTAAAGCAAAAAATGTTGGCAGCGGATGGGTGAGTGTACAAAACAGTAATCATTTTGGTATTGCAGGTTATCATGCTATGATGGCTTTGCAGCATGATATGATTGGGATGGCCATGACCAATGCATCTGCATTGGTTGCACCAACTTTTTCAAATGAGCGAATGTTGGGTACCAATCCCATTGCTGTTGCAGTACCTGCAGGAAATGAACCACCATTTGTTGCTGATATGGCAACAACTACTGCAGCCAATGGAAAACTTGAAATATTGCAACGTAAGAATCTTGAAGCACCATTGGGTTGGATACAGGATGCAGATGGTCATTCTACAACTGATGCACATGCGTTAAAAAATAAAGGTGCCTTATTGCCTTTAGGTAGTGATAAAGAACATGGCAGTCATAAAGGATATGCACTGGGTTCTATTGTTGATATTTTTTCAGCAGTGTTGAGCGGAGCCAATTATGGCCCGTGGGTGCCGCCGTTTCCTGCTTATGTGCCTATGCCCGAAAATCAACCGGGTAAAGGGTTGGGGCATTTCCTGGGAGCAATGCGGATTGATGCGTTCAGAAAAGCAGAAGATTTTAAGAAAGATATGGATCATTGGATTCAACGTTTTCGGAATGCAAAACCCATTGAAGGTTATGAAAAAGTGTTGATACCCGGTGATCCTGAAAGAGAGTTTGAAGTAATACGGATGAAGGAAGGAATTCCATTACTGCAAACGGTTGTGGAAGATTTGACTGAAGTTGGACAAAAATTCAATCTCAATCTTTAATTTTGCCGTCCATTAACGATTGCCTGCTCAGGAAATATTTACAGTTGCGTATCTGCACAAATGATGAACCCTGTTATTTTGTAACTGAACAAACAGGTTATTACACAAATGCAAGATGGCTGGGGGGATGATGAAAGATATTCATTTGTAAAAGTGTGTCCTTCGACGGACTCTGGATAAACTAAGACAAAAGCTGAAATTGATAATTAAGTTGATAACAAAAAATAAAACAGAAAGAGATGAAAGTGATGAAGTTTGGTGGTACCTCAGTAGGTAAACCTGAAAGAATGCATGAAGTGGCAAAACTTGTTACACGTGATGACGAAGCAAAGATTGTTGTATTAAGTGCATTGAGCGGAACAACAAATGCATTGGTTGAAATTGGCGCTTCATTAGCCAATGGTGAACGGGCAACTGCAAAAGAACAGATTGATAAGCTGGATGCACATTATCAAAACTTCATCAATAACCTGCTCAGCACAAAAGAAGCGCAGGATAAATGCAGGAACATACTTGCTGAGCATTTTGAATTTTTGAACATCATCCTGAAAATTTCTTTCAACGAAGCATTGAATAAAGATATTCTTGCACAGGGCGAACTGATGAGTACAAAAATATTCAGCTGTTACCTGGATGAAATTGGTATTGATCATTTACTGTTACCTGCATTGGATTTTATGACCATTGACAGTTATGAAGAACCGCAGATTGGGAGTATTAAAGTGAAGCTGAGCCAGTTGCTCAATCAAAATAAAGGCAGGAAAATTTTTATTACACAAGGATACATCAGCCGCAACTCAAGGGGCGAGGTTGATAATTTAAAACGTGGCGGTAGTGATTACAGTGCATCCCTCATTTCAGCTGCAATCAAAGCAAGTGTGTGTGAGATATGGACAGATATTGATGGCATGCATAACAATGATCCACGCATTGTAAAGACAACGGTTGCTATTGAGCAGTTGAGTTTTGATGAAGCAGCTGAGCTGGCTTATTTCGGTGCAAAAATTCTGCACCCGGCTTCTATATGGCCTGCACAACTTTATAAAATTCCTGTACGGTTATTAAATACCATGCAGCCCGAAGCAAAAGGAACTTTAATTACTGAAGAAGCGGGAAGTGTTGGTGTGAAAGCCGTTGCAGCAAAGGATGGTATTACAGCTATTAAAATAAAAAGCAGCCGCATGTTACTGGCTTATGGTTTCTTACGCAAGGTATTTGAGGTGTTTGAAAAATACCGTACTTCCATTGATATGATCACCACTTCAGAAGTGGCCGTTTCACTCACCATTGATAATGATTCTTCATTACCCGACATCATAAAGGAACTGGAACCATTTGGCACCGTTGAGCTGGATAAAGACCAGGCAATTGTAAGTATTGTAGGAAATGAGATTGGACAAACCGAACACATCCTGCAAAAATTATTTGAAAGTATTGCAGATATTCCGGTACGTATGGTAAGTTATGGCGGAAGCCCGCATAACGTTTCTTTACTGGTTCCTGCATCATATAAAATACAAACTCTGCAGGTGTTGAATAAAGGAATATTTGGGTTAGAATAATCAAAATAAATCTGAACAGCAATGTTTTTTATTCTTTCTGAATAAGTTGTGCATTTCAATATTAAGTTTTTGGATTGTTAATGAATTGTTATGAAATCATTATTTCTAAAACTTAGATTTGCCCAAAATTCCTAACATGAATAAAAGTTTAGTTCGACTGCTATGCAGCACAGTGCTTTTGCTGGCAGGTTATTTTGCATCATCACAGGTAACAACCGCAACACTCAGCGGTTTAGTACAAAACAAAAAAGGCGAACCCCTTGCATCGGCCACTGTAACTGTTGAATACACAGCGGCAGGAATTAAGCAGGTAATTGCTACAAGGGCCGATGGCCGTTTTACAGTTCCTAACCTTCGTGTTGGCGGGCCGTATAAAGTTACGGTGAACCATGTTGGTCACAGAGTTACCGTTATTGAAAATGTTTACCTTGAACTGGGCCAAAACACGCCTCTTGAATTTTCTATTGAAGAAAAAACAACTGAGTTGGGAGAAGTTATCATTACCGGTGGCACAAGAATTTTTGATAACAAAAGAACCGGCGCTTCAACAACCATCAACAACCGTTTGATCAGGTCGTTGCCAAGCATCAGCCGTTCTGCAGATGATTATCTGCGTTTAACCCCATCTGCATCTTCCACGTACAATGGTGTTTCTTTTGCAGGAAGAAACGGGCAATACAATAATTTTTCACTGGATGGTGCCATCTTCAACAATCCTTTTGGTTTGGATGCGCCTACTCCCGGCGGACAAACAAATGCCCAGCCAGTTTCATTGGAAGCAATTGATCAGATACAGGTAAACATTGCACCGTATGATGTTACACAAGCCGGCTTTACAGGTGCAGGTGTTAATACAGTTACCAAATCAGGTAATAATAATTTCACCGGTACTGCTTATATGTTTTACAGGAACCAGGATTTTACAGGCCGCAAAGTTGACGGTACAAAATTTGAAATTCCTGATCTGAGTCAATTCCAGTTTGGCGTTGCATTTGGCGGCCCAATTGTAAAAAACAAGTTGTTTTATTTTGTAAGCATTGAATCAGAAAACAGGGTTGATCAGCCAACCAGTTATGTTGCACAAAATGCAAATAATGTTGGTAAATCAAATACTTCAAGAGTATTGGAAAGTGATTTGATAGCTGTAAGCACAATTTTGAAAAACAAATTTGGTTATAATACCGGCGCTTACCAGGGCTTCACACATGATCAGAAAAATTATAAATGGCTGGCAAAAATTGACTGGAACATCAATTCAGTACATAAGCTTGCATTAACATATAACGGTTTGGATGCATCGAAAGATAAACCGGCACACCCAAGCGCCATTGGAAGACGTGGCCCTGATTTTACAACACTTCAATTTCAAAACTCTGGTTATGAAATTGTAAATAAACTTCACTCCTTCAGCGGAGAATTGAAATCAAACTTCAACAGCAAATTTGCCAACAAACTGCGTGCAGTATATACAAGTTTCAGAGACAGCCGCAATCCGTTTTCAACTCCGTTTCCTGTTGTAAACATTTCAAAGAATGGTGTACGTTATATCGTTGCGGGCCACGAACCTTTTTCGATCCACAACCGTTTAAACCAGGATGCATTGCAGTTAACCAATAATTTCAATGTGTTTTTAAAGAACCATACTTTAACTGCAGGTCTTTCTTATGAGCAGTTTAAATTTGGCAACTCCTTTAATATTGTTGGGTATGGTCCAACATTGTTCTCCGATGCGGATATTAAAACATTCAAAGACAGTGTTCCTGTAAGTGGCGCTTATGTATTTGGTTTTTATCCGCTTGATGTAGATGTTTCTTATGCAGCCAAGAGAGCAGCGGCTGATCAGTGGAGTTGGTATTATTTAACAGTAGGTCAGCTATCTGCTTATTTTCAGGATGAAATAAATGTAGGAAAAAACTTAACTCTTACGGTTGGTTTGCGTGCAGATAAACCAAGCTACAGAAACTTAAGCTTCCGCAGCCCTGATTTTAATGGCGATGGAACATTTAAAGGCACTTATACAGAAGGTTCTCCAACACTTCAAAACAATGACAACTTAACTTTATTTGATGCGGATGGTAAACCGGTTAAAAATGGTGCAGGAAAAGATCTGGATAATAACCGCATGCCTACAAAGAAAATTCTTTTTTCTCCACGTGTAGGTTTTAACTGGGATGCAAAAGGAGATAAATCTTTACAAGTACGTGGCGGTAGTGGTTTGTTTACCGGCCGTTTCCCGTTTGTATGGTTAGGAAATCACATCGGAAATCCATTCAGCTTTTTCTATAACGCAACTGACAGAAACTTTCAGTGGCCACAGGTTTGGAGAACAAATATCGGTACTGATTTCAGAATTCCTTTCGGAACCATTTTCAGTGTAGATCTTTCTTACACCAAAGATGTAAATGCCATGATGGTGCGTAATTACAAGTTGGGTACACCAACCGGTACATTAAGTTCGGGCACCGGCGACCAGCGTAAAATTTATACTGCTGCTAATAAAGGGAATGACAATGCTTATGTATTTACCAATACTAAAGTGGGCTACCAGTTTAATATGAGTGTACAGGCACAGCAAACATTTAAAAACGGATTGTATGCCATGTTTGGTTATAACTACCTGGTTGCAAAAGATGCATCTTCTATCTCTGCTGAAATTTCAAGCGATGCATTTGACCGTAACCCGGTGCTCAACAATTCAAATGCAGCTATCTTAACTCCATCTTTATATGGAAATACACATCGTGTAATTGCAGCGGTATCAAAAAAGTGTGAATATGGAAAGAGCAAAATGTGGGCTACTACTTTTTCTGCTTTTGGATCTTGGAACTCAGGTAACCGTTTTGCTTATGTATATGGTGGTGATATTAATAACGATGGCACAGGTTCAAACGATTTGATGTATGTACCAACGGATGCCGAAATCAGTACCATGACTTTTACTCCGTTCTCTGACATCAATGGTAATTTACAAAGCCCCGCAGCGCAGCGTGCAGCATTCATAAAGTTTATTACACAGGATAAATATTTGAATGGATTGCGTGGAAAATATACTGAAAAATATGGCGGTGAAACTCCCTGGTACAGCCAGTTAGATATGCGCATTTTGCAGGATTTGAGATTTGGAAAAGACAATAAACAAACTGTTCAGCTGAGTTTTGATTTTGTAAACCTTGGCAATTTCATCAACAGTAAATGGGGTGTAAAAAAATATGCAACAACTTCCGGATATTTTCAACCCTTATCAGTTGGCCTTTCAGGCTCAACACCGGTTTACCAGTTTGATCCTTCATTAACCAAAACATTCCTTGCCAACCCTGAGCTGCAAAGCCGTTGGCAAATGCAGTTTGGTATAAGATATATCTTTTGATATTATCAAATTTTAATTATTACAAAGACCCTGCTTTTTGCGGGGTCTTTATGTTTACAGGAAGGATTATTTTCTGAAACATTTTCATTTATATTTGCCACTCAACTAACGAATGTATGCAACCCAATTCTATGATTTCATTTGATAATACTGCCAATGCATTTGAATACAAAGACAATAAGCAATTAAAAAAAGCACATTTTCTTTTTTCTTCCATGAGTTACGGATGGTTGGTGAACCTGGGCATCCGCTTAACTCCCTGGGCCATTAAATCGGGTTTGCCGGTGAAAGGGCTGATTCGCAAAACAATTTTTGAACAATTTGTAGGAGGAGAAACTTTGCAGGAAACAGCAAAAGTGGCCGATAAGCTGGAAGAATTTAATGTACAGGTGATTCTTGATTATGGTGTGGAAGGTGGTGATTATGGTGAAGATGAAAAAGACCGTTCATGCGATCAGTTTATTAAAGTAATTGACTATGCGGCTACACAGGCCAATATTCCTTTCATGAGTATTAAAGTAACCGGCATTGCCCGTTTTGCTTTACTGGAGAAGATGGATGAAATGATGCAGAAAGAAGAAGGGACATTGGTAAAACGATTTGAAAAAACAGTAGAGAAATTAACTACTGATGATAAACTGGAGTGGCAGAGGATCTGTAACCGCATGGAAAAAATTTGTTTGGCAGCAGCGCCCAAAAAGATAGGTGTATTGGTTGATGCTGAAGAAACATGGATACAGGATCCCGTTGATGCACTGGTAATGCTCATGATGGATCGGCACAACAAATCAGCAGCTGTTATTTACAATACAGCCCAGCTATACCGCCACGACCGCTACCAATTTATTCTTGATTGTTATGAAGCAGCTGAGCAACGCAATTTTATCTTCGGAATTAAACTTGTGCGTGGTGCGTACATGGAAAATGAAAGAGAAAGAGCGGCTCAGTTGGGTTATCCTTCGCCCATTCAACCCGATAAAGAAAGCTGCGACAATGATTATAACCGTTCAGTTGAGTTTTGTTTACAGCATATTAATCGTATTGCAACAATTGTAGCAACACATAATGATTACAGCAATCAGCTGGGGGCACAACTGCTGCACAACAAAGGGTTGCCGCACAATCATCCGCATGTACATTTCAGCCAATTGTATGGCATGAGCGATCATATTACTTTCAACCTGGCGAAAGAAGGATTTTCGGTAAGTAAATATTTGCCGTTTGGTCCTATTGAAGATGTAGTGCCTTATCTCATGCGCCGTGCACAGGAGAACAGTTCCATGAGCGGACAAATGGGAAGAGAACTGGCGTTGATTAAAAAAGAAATGAAGAGGAGAAGAAGTTGAGAGTAATTATTCTTTAAAGTTTTAAATCAAATACTTTTTATTTTTTTAACCATGTAAGCCGTTCGTGGGGACACGAACGGCGGCAGACCGCCGTGGTCGGTGTCCCCACCGACCACTGTTAGCCATAATAATTGAGGATATTTTTTTAAGTTTTAAATCAATTACTTTTTATTTTTTTTAGCTCTGTTCAAAATAAAAAGTTTGTTTGCTGCGTTTATATTTGACAAAACTTACTGTTTATGAAAATCACAAACAACATTCTTTTCGTTATTTCTTTTTTGTTCATCTCATCTTCTTTGTTTGCACAAAAAGAAGAACGTCCTTCCTACCGTAACTATTTTGAACGTGGTTCACGAGCCATTGGAATACAGATAGGTGTAGCTGGCGGCTATCCGATCAATTCGATAACCATACTTGATATTAGTAATGATTCCAGGGATTATGGTTTACTGGCACTTCCCTCTTATGGCTGGTTTGTTGAACGCAATTTTTTAGTTGGCGCATCTGCAATTATTGGTTTTAATAATTATTCTTCTACCTGGTATAATTATGATTATTCAACCAACCCTCCCCGTGAAATAGAATATAAAAGCGAAGGCAGAAATCTTGACCTTGGACTTGCACCATTTTTGCGTTACTACGTTCCTTTAGGTAAGCGAAATGTAGTGAGTGTTTTTGGTCAGGGTTCGTTCCCGATACTTTATTCGAGAACAAGAAATGAAACAACGCCAATTCAAACAAACAACAACTGGTATTCTGACAGGTATAACAACCAGGAAGGGTTAAAGCTTATTGCGTCTTTAGGAGTGGGTGTTTCCGTGAACGGTCGTTTTGGTTCTCTCGAAGTTAACGCCAACAATACCGGATTGTATATTGGGCTTCAGAAATATTTATCTTTTAAGAAGAAGTAGTTTCATCCACATCTTCCCCACAATCCCCACAATCTCAAAAAATGCGGTTCATACTTTTGCCTAACTTGCAGCCATGCAACAATACCATGCATTACTGCAGCATATTTTAGATACGGGAGTTGAAAAAACAGATCGCACCGGAACAGGTACTAAAAGTGTGTTTGGGTACCAGATGCGGTTTGATCTGGGCAAAGGGTTTCCATTGGTTACAACAAAAAAAGTGCATCTCCGCAGCATCATTCATGAATTACTTTGGTTTTTAAAAGGTGAAACCAATACTTCCTATCTCAAAGAAAATGGAGTAAGTATATGGGATGAATGGGCCGATGAAAACGGAGAGCTTGGCCCGGTGTATGGAAAGCAATGGAGAAGTTGGGAAGGTGCCAATGGAGTAGTTGTTGACCAGGTAACTGATCTCATCCATCAAATCAAAAAGAATCCCGATAGCCGCCGTTTAATCATCAGTGCATGGAATGTAGCTGATTTGCCAAAGATGGCATTGATGCCTTGCCATACTATTTTTCAATTCTATACCTCACCCCCAACCCTTCTCCAAAGGGAGAGGGGAGAAGAAAGGCATCGGTTAAGTTGTCAATTGTATCAAAGATCAGCAGATGTATTTCTTGGTGTGCCGTTCAATATCGCTTCGTATGCTTTGCTTACAATGATGATTGCACAGGTTTGCGATCTGGAACCGGGTGATTTTGTACATACGTTTGGTGATGTGCATATTTATAACAATCATAACGAGCAGGTGAAGCTGCAGTTGGGCAGGGATTTCTTTCCGTTGCCAACCATGAAAATTAACCCGGAAGTAAAAGATATTTTTGCATTTAAGTTTGAAGATTTTACATTGGAAAATTATCAGAGTCACCCGGCGATAAAAGCGCCGGTTGCTGTGTAGAAGCCCCCTAACCCCCTTAAGGGGAATTATAACCACTCAAAATTTAAATCATGAGTAATGTGTTTGTAAAAAGGAGTGACATGCAGAACTCCCCTTCAGGGGCTGGGGGCATCATATCACTCATAGTAGCCGCTTCATCAAACAATGCCATTGGCAGAAACAATCATCTGCTCTGGCATTTACCAACTGATCTTAAGTTTTTCAAGAATACTACATGGGCTATGCCGGTGATCATGGGACGAAAAACATTTGAATCTGTTGGCGGTAAACCATTAACAGGAAGAACAAATATTATTGTATCACGGCAAACGGATCTGCAAACAGAATTTGACAATGTATGGTTTGCCATTTCAATAGATGATGCCATTGAACAGGCAAGGAAACTGGAAACAAAAGAAATTTTCATTGCTGGAGGTTCGCAGATATACGAACAAGCATTGGCAAATGCCAACCGCATTTATCTTACACGGGTGCACGCACACTTTGAAGCCGATGTATTTTTTCCTGAATTCAATGTGGAAGAATGGAAGCTAACACATAACAACGATTTTGAGGCTGATGAAAAACATGCTTATTCATTTTCCATTCAGCAATGGGATAAGATAAATGAGAAATGACGAATGAAAAATGTAAAATGAAAAAGTTGAGTTGGAATTTACTTCGTCATTCCCTGCCCGTCCGGTCAGGCGGGCTTATTTCTAATTATTAATTTTTCATTTCCTCTATGTATTCTCTGGTTCAACTTGGCTTAAAATATTTCAACTATTACTTCACCGCATCTAATGGAAAAGGGCATGGTATCCATTCTCCTTTTGTATTTGACCTGGTAACAAAAGTGCTGAATGATAAAACGGATTTTGAAGATTACAGGAGAATAGAATTACTTCGAAAAGAATTCTTGCAGGATA
The DNA here is from genome assembly GCA_947085245.1 of uncultured Chitinophagaceae bacterium. GTDB lineage: Bacteria > Bacteroidota > Bacteroidia > Chitinophagales > Chitinophagaceae > Lacibacter. The sequence goes on from CAMTVU010000004.1 coordinate 11,356, forward strand.
AAACAGTTCTTACAATTGAAGATTTTGGGGCAGGATCAATAACAGGTTTGGCAAAGCAAAGAAGTATAAAGCAAATTGCAGCCAGTTCTTTAAAGAAACCAAAGTATGCCCGGTTGCTGTACAGACTTGTAAAATATTTTCAACCACAGCAGATACTTGAGTTGGGTACTTCATTGGGAATCACAACTGCTTATTTAGCTGTTGCAAAAATGGATGCGGATGTAACTACGATGGAAGGCTCAGTAGCTATTGCTGCCTTTGCTGAAGAGAATTTTCAACGACTCCGACTTGAAAACATCAAGCAGGTTACAGGAAATTTTGATGAAACTCTCCCCAGGGCTTTAAGCGTTCAGCCTTCAGCCTTCAGCTTTGTATTCATTGATGGCAACCACCGCAAAGAACCAACGCTGAATTATTTTCAGCAACTGCTTGAAAAATCAACTGATTCAACTGTGATGGTTTTTGATGATATTCACTGGAGCAGGGAAATGGAAGAAGCATGGAAAACAATCAAACAACATTCCTCTGTTACATTAACCATTGATTTGTTTTTTATTGGGTTGGTTTTTTTCAGGAAAGAGCAGAAGGAAAAGGAGCATTTTGTAATTCGTTTTTAAATTATCGTATGAACCTTCCACTTGCTTTAATTGATTCGTTGCAGCATGCAAAAGGCTTCAACAAAGATGCTTTTGAACAAGTACATGCAGGTGGAGAGCAGGTAACGTCACTTCGGTTCAACACTTTAAAGAAAGGAAAGATGGATGAGGATGGGGGCATTCACCATTCACCACTCACCATTCACCATGCCGTTCCCTGGTCATCAAACGGAATTTATCTCAACAGCCGTCCTTCTTTTACCCTCGATCCGTTATTTCATGCAGGCACTTATTATGTGCAGGAAGCAAGCAGTATGTTTTTGGAACAGGCCGTAAGGCAAACAGTTGATGTTGCACAACCATTGCTGGTGCTTGATCTCTGTGCTGCTCCGGGTGGTAAATCAACTTTATTGCAATCCATCATCAGTAAGGAAAGTTTATTGGTAAGTAATGAAGTCATTCATTCAAGGGTAAACATTCTCAAAGAAAATTGTATCAAATGGGGAAGCGGTAATGTTGTTGTAACCAATAATGATCCCAAAGATTTTTCAAAGTTGAAAGGATTGTTTGATGTGCTGGTGATTGATGCGCCCTGCAGCGGAAGCGGTTTGTTTCGTCGTGATGCCAACGCTATCAATGAATGGAGCGAAGATAATGTGCAGCTTTGCAGTGGGCGCCAGCAAAGGATTATAGCCGATGCATGGGATTGTTTAAAAGAAGATGGAGTATTGATTTATTCTACCTGTTCTTATTCAGCAGAAGAAGATGAAGAGATTTTAGATTGGATGGCTGAAAAATTGAAAGTGGAAAGCGTAAAGTTGAAAGTTGAAGATGAATGGAATATTGATGAAGTGCAAACAACTAACAATGCTTTTGGTTATCGGTTCTGGCCATACAAAGTAAAAGGGGAAGGTTTTTTTATTGCTGCATTAAGAAAGAAAGAAGATGTAGATTCTGTAAGAATAAAAATCAAATCTGCGCAAGTGCCATCAAAAAAAGAAATGGCCATTGCATCCAATTGGTTACAATCAACAGAAGGGTTATCATTCATCATGCAGGGACAAAACATTGCTGTGATTCCTGTACAATGGAATGAAACCATTCAATATCTTATGCAGGAGCTGAAAGTGCGTTATGCAGGAGTGGAGCTGGGCACTATTGCAAAAAATGATCTCATACCTGAGCATGCATTGGCTTTATCAACACTCATTAAGCAATCCATATTTTCTGTTGAACTTGATCTGGAGCAGGCCTTGAATTATCTGCGAAAGAATGAAATCAGCATCAGCAATGATCATAAGGGTTGGGCTTTGGCTAACTATCAGGGCTATCATTTGGGCTGGATGAAAATGCTGGGCAATCGCATCAACAATTATTATCCGAAAGAATTCAGAATAAGGGCCCCCTCCAAACCTCCCCCAAAGGGTGAGGCTTAGCCTTTGCACACTCCCCGCTTTACAACGTTTGTGATAATTAGTTTAGAGTTAGCTAAATGATAGTTATTGATATTGTGATGACCTGGCAGAATAAAAAGTTTAATAAATATTTGCTGCACCGCCTCCTCAAATAAAATGCTTTTTCTTTTGCTCCCGCATTTTGGCGGGATGCCGAAGGCGGATGAGGTGAGAGGAGGAAGGGAGGTGAGGTCACTACTTCCTCCCAAAGTCAGCAGGATTTTCTCCCCAAGCCTTGGTTTCCCACTTGAGTATTTTGTTTTTGTATTTATTTTCCTGCAGCCAGTTTTCTGCACGATGGATGAGATCAAAAATATGTTTGGTCTTGGCTGAGTCTTCGAGGTTGGTCTTGCATTTTTTTGCTTTCACCCAGCTAATGGCATTGCGGCTGTCGCTGTAAATGGGCAAACTATCTATTCCATGTTTTTTGCAATAACCCAATGCATGTACAATGGCTAAAAATTCACCAATATTGTTGGTACCATGTGCCAGCGGCCCGGTATGAAAAATCCTTTTATTGGTTTTATAAAGAATGCCCTGGTACTCCATATCTTTTTGCACACTGTTCCATGCTGCATCCACAATAATACTGTCGTGAATGGGAGTGCCAACTGCAGAATGATCTTTTACAGAAACTTCTTTTTCTTTTTTGTAGATGTGTTTGGCGAAGTGTTCTTTGTAAGCAAGTTCGGCTTCCATCATAGTGGGGAATGCTTTGTAAGCCGCACCGGTAAAGCCTTCTACCTGTTGTTTACAGTCGTTCCAGTTGGTATAAATCCCCGGTTCTTTTCCCTTCCACACAACGTAGTATTTTGGTTTGATCTTGCTCATGTGGATGCAATGTTAGCAAAAGAATCGTTAAGGTTTTCTTTGGTACGATTCTTTCTGAGAATTCTGCATCTTTGCACAGTAAATAAAATTTCCATGAAGAGAGCCTTTTCGTTCGTTTTATCAGTTGTTATCAGTATTGCATCGTTTGCTCAAACCACGCCATTAATGGTGCAGTTGGACAATAGCAACAATCCTTACCTCAACCACAGTATTGGTGCCAAAGAAAATTTTTACAGCATCGGGCGTATCTATAATATCAGCCCCAGGGTATTTGCCCCTTATAACGGGTTGGAATTATCTTCACCGTTAAGCATTGGTCAGCAAATAAAAATTCCGCTGAACGAGGTGAATTTCTGGCAAACGGGCACAAGAAAAGAAAATGAAACAGTAGTTCCTGTTTATCATGTAGTAAAACAGGGAGAGTCTCTTTCAAAGATCAGCCAGCTATTTAAAACAGGTAATGCGTCTGTAAAATCGTGGAATAATTTAAACAGTGATGCTGTGAGTGTGGGCAGTAAGCTGATCATTGGTTTTTTAAAAGTGGATAAAGCATTATCGCCATTGGCTGCACAGGGAATGAATGTTCGAAGCGAACCAAACATTGTGAAGCAGTCGCCGAAAGTAGAAATGAAAAAAGAAGAACCGGTAATAGTGAAGAAAGAAGACCCCTTGCCTGTGCCTGTTAAACAACAACCGGTTGAAATAAAAAAAGAAGAACCCAAAACTGAAGCAGCACCTGTAAGTTATTCAGGGAATGGTTTTTTTAAAGATGAATTTAATAAACAGACAAACAACGGGAAACATGTTAGCAGCAACAGTGGTGCAGGTTCTGTATTTAAAAGTACCAGTGGCTGGAGCGATGGAAAATATTATGTGCTGATGGATAATATGGAGAAAGGAACAATTGTGTTGATCAAAAATCCTTCCAACGGAAAAGCCGTGTATGCAAAAGTGTTGGGTGGGGTAGAAGAAACAAGTCCCGGCAGCGGATTGCTGTTTCGTTTAAGTAATGCAGCCGCATCACAACTGGGTATCAGCGCAGAGAAGTTTAGTGCAGAGTTAGTGTGGGGGAAATAGGAACTAAGAGTTGAAAAGAGGAAAAAGAGATGATAAAGAGGTGACACCTTTTCAAAAGCTGTCACCTCTATTTTATAGCAGAGAAGTTTAGTGCAGAGTTGATGTGGGGGAAATAGTGGCTAAGAGTTGAATAGTGCGAAAGAAGAAGAATTAGCTAAGAGCTAAAAGAGGAAAAGAGCGAAAGAAGAAAGAGTTTACATAAAATAAAAAGAGAAAGCCAACATTTTTTGATGTTGCCTTTCTCTTTTATCTCTTTCCACTTTTTTATTCTCTTAGCTAAACCTGTATCCTCTCAAAAAATCTTCAATCAGCATTTTCTTTTTTCCTTCCAATTGAATTTCGAGCAGGTGAACATAGCCGTTGCTGCAGGCAAATTTTAAAAATGTTTTTCCATCGGTTAGATATGAACCGGTCGGGACGGTTTTACCGGCCTGAACTTTATGATCCTGATGGTTCAAGTCGCCTGTAGCGCCCCGACCCGTAACTTCTTTTTTCGAACGATAAATTTTCAGTGTTTTATCATGCAGAGTTGTAAATGCACCGGGAAAAGGAGAAAGGCCACGGATAAGATTGTGTACTTCATCAACAGTTTTGTTGAAATCAATTTTACATGTTTCGGTGAAAATTTTTGGAGCATGATGAAGAATTTGGAATTTGGAATTTGGATTTTGGATTTTGTTTTGCGGTTTTTCCTCCAATGTTCCTGCTGCCAATCCTTCAACTGTTTTTAATAAAACCTTTGCCCCAATTTCTTTCATCCTGTCATGCACTTCACCTGCTGTATCATCTTCACCAATGGGAAAACTTTGCTGTAATAAAATATCACCGGTATCTATTTCATGTTTCAGTTTAAAAGTGGTAACACCAGTTTCTTTTTCTCCATTAATCACTGCCCAGTTGATGGGTGCAGCACCCCGGTATTGCGGCAATAAACTTCCGTGTACGTTTACTGTTCCCATCGGCGGCATATTCCAAACCACTTCCGGTAACATGCGGAAAGCAACAACAATCTGTAGATCAGCTTTGAGAGAGCTCAGTTCTTCAATGAAATCAGGGTTCTTTAATTTTTCGGGCTGCAATACTTTTAAATGATGCTCAACTGCATATTCTTTTACTGCGCTTTCATTCATCTTCATGCCACGGCCTGCAGGTTTATCGGGTGCAGTAACTACTCCAACAACATTGCAGCCTGCTTTTACCAATGCATCCAATGATGCAACGGCAAACTCCGGTGTACCCATAAAAACAATCCGCAGCGATTGAAAATCATTCATCGCTGCGAAGGTAAATGAAAGAAGCAGGAAATAATTAGCAGTAATATTATTTATTCTTTCATCAGCAAATCCACGTTGGCCACTATTTCACTTTCTTTTTTATTCTTGTCATAAAAGCGAACATATAAATGATAAGTTTCGCCTACAACCATGGGGTCGCCTGTGCTGAGGCTTGCCTGCAGTGTTTTTGCTTCAGCTGCAGTGGTGCCCTCTTTCATCTCAGCAAATGCATCGGGCAGGTTTAATATTTCTTTACCTGTTTTATCGGTAAGCAGGATGCTGCATCCGGGAAATACTTTGCCATCTTTTTCTTCAAAATTAGCAATACCTGTAGCTACTAATGCTAATGGAGTACCTAATGAAATTTTGTTGTTGGCCAGGCGGCTGCCTTTGGTATCAGTTAAATAAATATCATCCAGTGCAAATCCGTTATAAGCTGTGGATAAACCGGTATTCAAATCTTTTTTTACGCCTTTGCTGAAGCTGCAGGAGCTGAAAACGGAAAGAAGCAGGATGAGAGAATAAAAAGTTAGATTACGCATTGTTTGTATTTTAAGTTTAAAAAAAACGACTTATTTCTTAACCTGCTCATCAGGTTTCCTGTATATTTTATTGCTATGGCTTAGTCCATTTGAAATGTCTCTTGTAATAAAATAAACCCTGAAGCCGGCCCAATAGGGCGAAGGAATTTTATAAATATTTCTTTCCATTGTTAAATAAGCTGAGTATTCACTTATGGTATAACTAAGAGCAACCCTCGCTTTTGCTTTTTCTGTCTCTAAGTTCTTATCCTGTGTAAAAATAAATTTAGCCGGTTCGTCACCATCAAGATGCCCGGCCACTATTGAACTTGAAGTAAGAAATGTTGCATCAAGTTTTACTAAGAAGTTTTTTAAAATTTGATCATTTTGAATATTATATTTTTTCAATTCAGCCCAGGGCAGTTCAGGTGTTGCTTCTACAATTTTTTTAATCCATTCTACTGATGCTCTTTCGGCAACTTCTACTGCTTCTTTGTTTAGTTTTAAACCTGAGCAATCTTTGTTTAACTCAGAATGATTTTTTTTTCCTTTTGCAGAACCATCGGGGTAGGCGCCTGTGTATAGATACAGACTTCTCCTGTAGGCACTATCCTCTCCATACCATGTGGGGATGGGGCTTTTGTTGAGTAGCGTGTATGTATTTACCCAGTTGGAATGTGAGTAATAATCCTGAACGATATGCAGTGAAGCGCCAACGATGTTGAACAGAACAATTAACCGGAAACCGCTTTTTACATCCGGGTTGTTGTTATATTTTTTTAGTGTTTGAATTGTATTTTCAAATATCCGCTGCCAGTTTTTTTCAATATCGGCAGTTGAATATATCGCATCAAAGTGCATGTACTCATACGACATTTCCTGTTTGAGTTTAAATACTTCCACTCTTTGTTTTTCAGGTATGCCGGCGCCAAATAGTACAGCAGAGTGAAAATCTGTAATATAGTTTGAAACTTGTGCGGCTAATCTTGCATCGGGCGAAAAACCATTTGCCACCATTGCTTTGCGTGTACATTCAGCATGCCACCATGTATCAAAGGCTGCAGCTCCTGAAGATGACAACAAGCACAGGAAGAAGATTATTTTTCTCATACTTTAATTTTTATAGTATTGCAATTTTATGCCAGGAATCAATTCTGATAATTTTTTTATCCTTGTTTCATCTGATGGATGGGTTGATAAGAACTCCGGCAGTTTTCCTCCTTTGTTATTTGCTGCCATCCGCTGCCAAAAAGGTACAGCTTCTTCAGGATTATAACCGGCCATACTCATAAATATTAATCCCAGTTTATCGGCTTCACTTTCCTGCATGCGGCTGTTGGGTAATTCCAATGCAAGCTTTGAACCCACAACATATAACCCCAAAAAAAGCATTTGAGTTTCCTGTTTCTTTTCTTTCAGCGCTTCTTCTAAAACCAATCCGCCCAATCCAACTAAAAGCGCTTCACTCATCCGTTCATTTCCATGACGGGCAATGGCATGGGCAATTTCATGACCCATTACAACAGCCAATGCAGTTTCGTTTTGTGTTATAGGTAAGAGACCTGTATAAACAACTACTTTGCCACCTGGCATACACCAGGCATTTACAATATTTTCATTAATTGTATTAAACTCCCATTTAAAGTTTTTCAATTCTTTACTCATATTGTTCTGCAGCATATAAGATTCTACAGCCTGTTGAATTTTTGTTCCTGCCCTTGTTACCATTTGTGCCCTTTCATCACTTTGCAGCAGGGTAGGGCTTGCTTTTACAACTGAATCATAAGCTGAGAAAGACATGGTTGTTATTAAACCATTTGGAACAAGATTGAGTTGTTTGCGACCTGTTACGGGAACTGTTTTGCAGGCGGTAAAAAAGACTGCCACAGAAACACAGAGAAAGAATACTTTTTTCATAATCATTTCAATTTAAAAAGATGAAGCTCCTCAACAGAGCCCCGGTGCATGTGTAAAATCCGTCCACCTTTCACTGCTTCAAATTGTATAGCAAAAGTTTCAGTAGCCCCTTTAAAACGGTTGCTGAGTTTCATTTCCCAATTGGATACAATGCTTTTGCCATTATAGGTTTCGCCATGATAACGGTTTGCCCCGCCAATGCCATCTACTCCTTTATACACACTGGTATAAGTGCCACCTGTTTTAAAGATAAATTCAGTGGTGCTGGATGCTGTTGCCATGCCCATATTGTTGCCTGTATAAACATTATAATATTCTATACCTGCACCACTTGATGATTTCCAGTTGCCGGGTAAATCACTTGCAGCAACTGCAAATTTGTTATAGTTGGCCATGGCAGACAGTTTATCCCAGTTAGTACCGACTTGCTGATACACAACAGAGAATTGATTTTGAAAAGTAGTTTTATCAGCTTTTATAAATTCAATCCATTTTCCACTGCTGCCATTTCTGTATAATGCAACATGCACTTTTTTGCCGGTTACATTTTCTGTAAGGTCTGCTTCAGCAAAATATTTTCCATTCATAAAATCGCCATCAGCATACCAGCTTTTTCTGATCCATAGATTGGATATGTTTGAATAACGTAGCGCTACAATTGTATTCCACACAAATGCGGTTTTTTCATCCAGGTTATTAAAATCCCTGATGTAGGGTTGTGCGTAATGAATTAAAACAACTGTAGTGCCTTTTGCAGATTTCACCCAATCTTCCTGTTCTGTTGCCACCCATCCATCATCAAAGTTGGTGGTGTTGAAGGCGAATTTGCTTTTTCCTGTTGGTTGAATGGTTGGTTGCAATACTGGTTGTATGACAGGTTGATTTACGGGATTATCTGTTGAAACATTTTTCATTTCAACCGATGCTAAAAGCTGTTCTATGGCAGGCATATAGTCCAGGCTGTTGGTAGTGGCCACAATACTTACGCAACGGTTAAAGCCACTCATGGTAGTGAGTACGGCAATGGGTTGGGTATTATTAAAAGTAAATTTGCCACGGCCTGTTTTTATTTTCCAGCCCCCGGTTTCCTTTACTGCATTTCCGGGATCCTGTGGTTCTTTATTATTTGGCTTTTTAATTAACTCTTCCCACTCGCTATCAAAATCCTGTTCTATGCTTCCTTTACTGATAGTGCTTTTATAAATACCAACCTGGCACCAGGTCATTTTTTTCCTGTCTGTAAAACTGTAACTAATTACATTTTCTTTTATGTCTTTTTTCCAGTTTTCAGGTGCCGTATAAGTAGTAAGGTCGAAAGTTTCTTTTTGAGCTAACACTTCAACCGGGCTCAGTATTGTTGCTGCAGAAACACAGAGAAAACAGAGTAAGAATATTTTTTTCATTTTGAATTGATTTGACAGAAGTAAATTTTATTTATTCAACTTTTGCAAAAGCCCTGTCGCCCAGCCATAATATCCGTAATCCTTTTATGCAGGAGAAATAAACATCATAAGTTCGGGGCTTACCTTCCATATCAGAAAAGTTTACCTGCCAGTTGCCAATCATAGAAAATTTACCGCTTGATTTTACACTTTGAAATTTAATATTTCCCACATTGCCACTGGCAACACCCAAATCCCATTTGTAAGTATTGCCGGGGCCTATTTGAAAATTTTCAACAGAAGCATGTGTTGCCATGTGCGAATCAAAACCGGTAGCTGCACTTACATACTGAATGGCTCCGCTAAAATCATTTGTCCATTTGCCTGTAAGATCAGAAGCGGCAATGGCAAATTTGTTGCGAAAAGCCATGTTTTCCATTTTCTCCCAACCATAAGAAGTTTCATGATATGCTCCGAACTCCTGTTCAAAAGAATTTTTAGTGGGGGTAATAAACTCTAAATATTTTCCACTGCCATTAGAATAATTTATTTTAAACAATACCACATGAACCGTTTTGCCTGTTATTTTTTCAACGGCATCTGCCTCTGCAAATTCAATAGATTGCCAGCCGGTAATTGGTTTAAATTCAAAATTGGAAGCGCTGCTGTATTTGGGCGCCACTAAAATATTCCAGGCATTTTTTAATCCATCCATCAAAACAGAATTGTAGGTGTCTGCCTTTTTATTGGGATAATGCACCAACACTCTTGTTGTTCCTTTTGTTACCTGCACCCAATCTTCCTGTACAGTGCTTGTCCATCCATCATCAAAGTTGGTAGTGTTGAAGGCAAATCCTGAAGAAGAGGGAGTTGGAACATTCTGGGTTGGTTGTTGAATAACTTCGTTTGAATTGGTTTGAACTGCAGTATCTTTTGTTTGTACTGTCTGGTTGTTTTCAACCGGAATGGTTTGATTATTATTTGTATTTGTTACCTCATTATTTTGAGATGGAGCTGCTGAGATTACAGCAAAATACAGGTTGCTTTCTTTTTTTGTTGATGAAAAATACATTAAAACCGATTGGTTCCCTTTTTGCAGCCACGAATAGTTTTTATCTCCCTCGTTTTCTGAAACAACCCATCCGGCATCAGTGAGTGACTTTATGATCATCTCTTTATTATTCCCACTCAAACTTTCAGCAGGGAGTATCAGTACTTCGGTAGTTGATACTGTTGCGTTTGTTTTTTTACTTTCCATTCCCATCAACATTTTAGCTGAAGAAATACTCAGCATTCTGTTATCCTGAATACTCCCTGTTGGCAGGGTTATACCTGATAAAGTTGATTGAGTAACTGGTGTCAGTTTTTTTTGAGGAAAAACAGTTGCCATTGTGAGAAAGAAGAATAAGAAACAGATTGTTTTTTTCATAATTATTTATTTAGCTAAGCCATATTTTGTGTAAATGCCCGATCCGGGATATTCTTAATCCAATAGTTGTAATAAAATGTCCCATTTTTTACAAGCGAAAAAAGTAAATTTCATCACCTATAATTTTATTATTTTTCACAAGATGATATTGTATTCCTTTTTATAATTATTTTGATTGCTTATATCCTGTAAATATTCCTGAACCCGGAACTTTGGCATCATTCATCCATAAAACTCTGCCTCCTTTAATGGCTGAAAAATAGACATCAAAGGTTTTAGGTTTTCCTTCCATCTCTGTAAAATATAATTGCCAGTTGTTGAGTGATTTATAGGTGCCGTCTCCCTTAGCTTTTGCAGTAGCTATTTGCCCGCCGTAAGAGTTAGCAGCTGCCAATTCCCAATGGTAATTATTGCCGGCTTTAAATACAAACCATTGTGATGAAGAATAGGTACTCATTCCGGCAGAAGTACCCGTATAATAATTGAAATAAAATGTATTGCTTGAATAATGGTCTTTCCATTCACCAGTATTATTAAGGTCTGCAGCAGCAACTGCAAATTTATTTCTGCCAATCATGTTTTCTAACTTGTCAAAAATTTCCGGATCTGCTTTAATAGTGTTGCCCTGACTATTGTTGACTACCCATCCGCCCATATATTCTGAAATTGATCCCCATTTGATTGTTTCCGGATTAAATCCAAATTCCTGAGTGAAGGAAATAATATCTGTTGTAACTACTTCAAACCATCCGCCGCCTCTTCTGAAAAGCACAATAAAAACCGATTTGCCGGTTTTATTTTCAGTAGCATAACCCATACCAAAGTAAGGACGTTTACTATCCTCAACATAAGCCGTTTTATAATTTTTCAGGTTACTATATCGTGGTGCCACTAAAATATTCCAGGCTGCATTTGTTAGTGGTTCCGGATCGGCAGGAAAGATGGTACCATCTTTTGGATAATGCAGTAACACTTTCATATTTCCTTTAGTTACCTCTACCCAATCTTCCTGTACAGTGCTTGTCCATCCATCATCAAAATTGGTTGAGGTAAATGTAAAACCGGAAGATGTAAATGAAGAATTGGTAGGAGTGGTTGTTTGCTTAACCGGTTCTTTATTTGTTTTTTCTGATGTTATCTCATCGCCTTCGGGCAATGTAATTGGAGTGAATGTGCCTATAGGGCCATAGCTATATATATTATCACTATTAAAATTGCCATCTCTTTGGGTTTGTTTTTCTGCTTGCAACAACAAATTATTATTGGCAATACTAAATTGATACGTAACTATTTCTAATGGTCTTTTCTGTGTTGATTTAAGTTGATTCCAATTGTCTGCGCCATTTTTTTTGCTCCATACTTCTAGAACGCTGGTTTTGGGGGTTAGGGTGATGGCATTTCCACTAATAACAAAACTGCCTTTTTCTTTTATTAAATAAGTTTCAGAAGACTTCTCATCATAGGTTTTGGCTGCAAAACCATAACTGCCATCTGAATTAAAAGTGTATTGTTGTTTGTTATAACTGTAATTGCCAAACCTGTTATTTACCTGGCTTACCGTGTTTGATTTACCCCATGAGCCAATAACCGGAACGTTAACCTCATTTGATTGCGGCTTGCTTGCTTCCGGTTTTTTTACTTCAATACTTCCTATAAAATTTTCTATTGTTTCAAGATATGACTGGCTGTTTGTTGTTGCTATTATACTGGTACAACGATCATAACCGCTGAATGTAGTTAATAAAACGGCTGCCGGCTGATTGCTGAATGTAAATTTTCCCGACCCCGTCTTTATCTTCCAACCATCAGCTTCCTGTGTTTCGGTTGCCTGCATAGTATCGGTAATATTAAATTGCTTTACTGCCATCTCATTCCATTCGCTTTGCAAATCATCTTCAATGTTTCCTTTACTGGCAGTGCTTTTGTAAACACCTATCTGGCACCAGGTTTTATTTTTCTTATCAACCTTGGTATAAACAATTACATTTTGTTTTTCTTCTATTGTCCATCCCTTTGGTGGATTGAAGCTTACGAGGTCGTAGGTTTGTTTTTGAGCAAACGAAGCTGTTGAATAAGAAATAAGTAGGCAGAGAAGAGCGATTAGTTTCATTGCAATTTTATTTTAATATTTAAAGATATTCCTGCTCATTGTGGTTTTCTATCCTGTAAAAGGTGGATTTTTTTATTTCAGGTTTAGTATTGGTACAGCAACACCTTCTGTATTCACCCCGGAGTTATACCCTGCTGTAACTTCAATCACTTTTACTTCTACACTCACATTCCCATTTGTTCTTTCAATAGCTATTTCCCCTTTAACACCTGCATCCGTTACGCCCCAATCTCCGGTTATTTTATCAGGCCCTATTTTTACAAATTCTTTTACTGAAGCACCGGCACCAATTTGTGCAACATGTTCTGTACCTATGTTCCACTCTGCTCCAAAACCAAGTTCAAAAGACACGTCTTCAAAACTTCCATCATTTGCATAATTCGCTTCAAAGCCACCTACAATGCCTTCACCGGCTTCTATCCCCGCAGACTTGCAGGACCAAAACATCTTGACCGGGCCAAAACCGATCTTTCCTTTAAAGTTTGCACAGTATTCATCTTCCCATTCCTGTACTTCACCCACTTTAATTGGCAAAGGCTCAAACAACTCACAATGCATTTTGGTAAATACCTTATACTCTCCCAGTATATTTAAAACATCAGTCAGGTAATCTCTTTCAATGGATGGAAAATCAAAACCTGATGATGGAAAATAATACGGCGCCCAGTTGGCACAATCCCTGTAAAATTTGCGGGATATATATTCCTGGCGTGAAGCATATTGATTTACCAAACGTGATAAGCTGGCAAGGTATATTTCAGTTTGCCCATTTAGCTCCATACATTTTGCCTTTTCCAGTGCAGCAACCTGATCTTCGTCTCCGGCTTCTCCGCCTTCCAGCTTTTTAAGTCGGCTATTGTATTTGGTGTGAATAGCCTTTATGGTTATGCTATATGGCGCATTTATTTTTTTAAGTTGATACTTGAAAACATCATTTTCTTTTACACTTTCGCTTTGGTAAACCTGCATACCATCCATGATGATGTACTGAGCTTTTATCTGAATTGGCGATATGCCTTTTGTTAAGGTTGCCTTCAGCACTTTTTGTTGTATATCTACGTTTTGCTTTGGCCATTTGGCTTCAATAGCTGCGATAGTCTTTTTCAGGGATTCCTTAGCCGCATCCAGTTCTATAGCAAATTGGTCCATATCATCCAGTCTCGTTGGCATGGCCGGTAATTTAATCCGCTCAAGCATTGGAAATTCTTTTTCAGGCAGCGGTGGAAAACGGCTCATTACTTCTCCAGGTTTTATTTTATTATTCAACTGTTGCAAAATGGATATTACCTGTTGATCATGGGTGGTTGTGATTGATCTGGTGCCATGTTCTTCTGCTTTCTTTACATCCCCTTTTTTCAGGTACATCATGCAAAGTATTTTATTGGCAGTTGGGTTTAAGCTATCTTTTTGTACACATTTTTGCAGGTACTTCATTGCAGAAGTAATATCTCCTAAACGATAATAAGCATTGCCAAGGTTAGCTAGTATAGTTGCTTTGCCTGGTTGCTGCTTATTCCAGTATTCCAAAATAGGAATTGATTTTTCCGGCAGCCCACTCATGATTAAAAAAGCAGAAAAATTATTCGCTGCCAAAGCATCCGAAGGATTTGCAACTACAGCTTTACTGTATAAATATAAACTGGCCGTTGGTGCTTTCTGCAGCCAGGAGGCTAAAGCAGTATTACTGATTTCTTTTGACTGTATTATTTTTTTAGACTTCAGATAATCATCTGCTTTCTTTTTTATATCTGGTTTTATAGCATTTGAAATACTTGTATAAAGTTGCTCTATATAGGTTTTATAACTTTCTGCACTTAAGAGTTGTGGTAACTGGTTAAGCTTAAGAGAACGGGCAGGGATTTCAAAATTGAATTTAGCAGCGGGAGAGTTATTAACCGGCAATGTAGAACCCATAGAAGGTTTCATATCTGCAGGTACAATAAGCGGAGTTAATTTATTAAGCTTTGGTAAATAAGATAATTTGTAAGTTGAGCCAGATACAAGTATCGGTTGTTCAACAGGGGATTTGCCTTTATTTAAAATATTTTCAAGTGGTGCTAATGCTCCTGGTTTTTTTACCAGATCAGCCACCTTTTTCATGTGAGGATAAGTGCCTTTTGGCAGATGCACCATGATCAACTGAGGAACATCGGCACTGAGCGATTTATTGAAATACGTTGGATTTATTGATGCCAGATATGTTCTTGTATCATCTTCCTTACTGTAAGCAAATACATCCAACCAATCTAAAAATTCCTTCATTCCTTTACGGCTGTACGAGTTGTAACTATAAAATTGGCGAACGGTTCGGTTAAGCCATTCGGGTGGCTTATTTAAATATTCCATCAACACTTCCTTTGTCTCTTTAGTGTCCAATTCTATGCGGGCAATTCGTTTGTCAAATTTTTGTTTTTCTGTTTCCCATGTTTCAATTAACCTTTTCCGGTAAGGAGCCATTTGTTGAGGCGTAGAAGTTTTTGAATTATCAATGCGTTTGAGCTGGTCTTCTAAACTTGCCTTGTTGGCAGCTTCGGCAGCTGGAGTATAAGCCAGCTTTGCATTAGCCATTTCCCTGTTTTTATACTCATCTACATCTTTAAGTAATTGTTGTAAATATTCTTTACGGGTTATGGGAAGAAATACGGGTTGGTCGCTGTTGCGGATGATAATGAATTCGTGTTTTGATTTGTAGATGCTGTCATAAACATTTGACATTGCAATCTGTTCGTAATAATCAATCCTTCCATCAGTACGACTCTTTTCCAACATCTTAAATGCGTATTTCCCATTGATTGTAAATACGCCCACATCTGTAAATAGCGAAGAGGCAAACACATTATTAAAAAATACTCCTACATACGAACCACTTTCATCTTCTGTAAATACTTCATTACGGCCCTCATAGCAGTAGTAGGCATAAAATCTCATTTTAGAACTATAGCATCCTTTGAGGCCTGATGCCTTATAAAAGTTCTTTGTAAAGCCGGATGAGTAATCAAAAAAGTAATCGTTACTGTAGGCTAGCTTAGCTCCTGTAAAATTTTTAAATATTCCTTTTATCCAGTTTTCTGCAATGGCTAATTGAGGTTTCATCTTAGCGATGCTGATGTTCGATTTTGGATCTTCAACGGAACGGATATAATCATCCTTAAACCGAACAGACTCGGAAGGCTTATTAGCGGCTCTGGTTCGACAATCCTGTGCATAAACAGTTTGTGTTGTTATAAGAACAAAAGCAATCAATATCTTTTTCATACATAAGAAGTCTTAGTAATTAACTCACCGGAGAAAATGCATACTTAATCTTTCGCTATTTTAATATTGCTGATATAATATTTATCCTTCTCTCCTGAGTTGTAACTATAAAATGACAGGGCATTAAACAAATGAGCGGTAGGTATTGCTTTTTCGTATTCAGCTATTTTATTATTGTCAATAAATACCTGAAGGGTTTCACCCATCTTTTTAATGGTTACTGTAATGCGGTTATTTTTTTTGTTGTTAGAAAAACCGGGAGCAACAAACGAATTAGAGCCGTTTGAATAGCCCGGCGGCGACGGGAATTTTGTTTCCAGCGACACATCTCCATCTCTTCCATCATAGCCGGGGCGAAGTCCCAAATCCAGAAATGATTCTTCATTTCCCGGGGAAGTTTCTTTGGCCAGTTTGAAATGTAGTCGTTTGGCCCCCCACGTAAAATTTTGAGCAACTACTAATTCGAAACTCAAAGTGAAATTTTGTGGGAATGGTTTTTTAATCTGACCGGGTGTTAATGTATAGTCTGCCACGACAGCCCAGTTACCTCCTAAACCACCCAGATTGGTAACAACACTGCTGCTGCCGCCCGCACCTAAATTACTTTTCCAGCCAATTGGTTTTTTACCAACACCTGTTGTAGAAAAATCTTCAAAGAAAAAAACGTTTTTGTCTGCATTGTTTTTCTTTGATGCTTCAGATGCCTCGGTAACTACTACTGCTTCTTTGTAGGAAGGGGAACGAAGTGGTTTATAGAGTTGGCCTTTTACTTTTTCGGGATCAAAGAAAAAGTTATAGACATAATCAAAATTAAAATTGTTCAATATTGATTCATGCAAGTAGTTATTATACCGCTCGTAGGGCATTGACATTGTCCACCAGATTACAAACCATTGCGGCTGATCAGTTTTGCAAAGTGCTAAGGCAGGCTTTTTCACTTTTAAAATCGGGAAAGTGGTATATGCTCCTTTTTTTCCATAGATATCCTTATTGTCAAACATATCATCATAGCCTTCTTTTGCATTTACAAAATCATAAAGTGTAATTGCTGTTTTAGAAAGCTTTAATTCCGCAATATCATTCCATTTGTCTTTATATTTCTCTTTTAATCTTGCAAGATTTTTTTGTGCCAATGCAAAATTATCTGCAGATAAAGGAGCTACTTTTTGCCAAACAGGTAGTTGCTTTTCAGCCTGTGTAAAAAAATCGCCGATGGTTATTTTTTCAAAAGGCAGGTCCTTGTCTTTGGTCATAATTACTACATACTGGCCAGCATCACCGATTGTTTTTGTTGGGATATAAAAATGT
Organism: uncultured Chitinophagaceae bacterium; assembly: GCA_947085245.1. Taxonomy (GTDB): domain Bacteria; phylum Bacteroidota; class Bacteroidia; order Chitinophagales; family Chitinophagaceae; genus Lacibacter. The sequence continues at coordinate 28,510 of CAMTVU010000004.1, forward strand.
TTGTAGTTCAGAATGTTTTTGTGGTTATTGAAGTTCATTAAATTGCTTGCCGCTTTGTCATCAGTATTATATCCCTTGGAATTGCTGTTGAAATCGGGCAGTACAAAATAGTAGTCTTCTGTGCTTGAAATAAAAGATATTGATATGCTGATTGGTTCCAGCAGATTGGCCCCAATGTGCCAATAATCGCTTAAGTTGACCTCCGGCACAAATTTACCTTGTTCATTTTTTTTTAAAAACATATACATTCTTGAAAATGCTCCATACAAATGAGGAAGTGCCTGCCGCTGCATATTTATTGCATTGCCCAATTGGCTGTTTGTTCCACTGAATTTAGGAATAGCATTTTGATAATACCCTGCATCTCCCAGGCAACCCTTTGGCAGATAAGATTGTTGCATCCATTCTACAAACTTCTGGCTATAGCCAATTTGTTTGGCACTGTAAATTCTATCGCCAAGTTGTTTCCCTTTTGGTTCGATATTATGTTTTCGAATTGTCATCCAACCAATATCTATATCGGCAATACTTTCAAGTTTGAAGCCAATGCGGTCAACATATACCGGCTGTGCCTGCGAAGTGATGGAAACTGCTACCAGTGCAATGAGAATTATTTTTTTCATAATAAACCAATTGAATAATTAAAAATTTATTTCCCCAGCATATTTTTTAGTGTGGCAAAATCAACGGCTTTTTTTATAGCCTCCATATTTTCTTCAAATACGGCATCACCTTTTGATATTTTGTATACTATGGAAAAAAATTGTGGCGACGACTTTGGTAGTTTTTTATGGTAATAATCCAAATTAGATTTTATAGCAATAAAAGAACCTTTTGTTCCTTCATCTACAAATTTTTCAAACCGCTCTTCATCATTCCACATACAAACAGCAGGCTTGCTCAATTCAGTTTCTGTTTTTGTTAAGTAATCATTTATATTTTTTATAAACTTTTCAAAGTATGTTTTTTCACCCGGGCTGTCTTTTATTGCTTTCTCCAATCTTTTCTTTTGTATCTGTAAATATTCCTTGCGGCTGAGATAAGTAAAAGGAAGGGTATCATTATAAGTAATTAACCAGCGGTATTCTTTTATTTCCGAATCTGTGCCATAGTCACCCACTACTTCTTCGCCCATAAAATAATATCCATCTTTTTTTACCGGCCTTGTTTTCATTTTTAAATAACCCCTGAAATCATCAACCGGGTCTGCGGCATAGAGCGAATTCAGCGGGTAAAACACATTAGCGGTAATGTTAACTGTCGTAGGAGTAGAATAATCAACATAGTATTTTGATTTATCCTTGCTGTTTCCATCACAGATATACCTGAGTATATACATGGCATAATGATAAGGATCGGCTATCCAGGTTTGACCGGGATTTGGATTTTTTCCATACACCGTACTGTATGAAATCTGACAGCCGGTTGGTTTATATTTAGTAAAAACCATTTTGTGAATGGCTGCTATCACTGCTTTTTCTTTTGATAAATCTGTAGCGCTTACATTAACAATAGAACCCTGCGGGCCAGCTTTCCAGGTGCCGGGTTTTTGTTTCAGCAATTCTTTGCTGCAATCCTGAGAAAGTACATTAAATGAAAGAAAGATGAGTACAGGTAGAAAGAAATATTTCATTTTACAATTTTTATTTTTTACCAAAAAGTTTGCCCGATGTTTTTAAAGCAGTATTGAAATTAATTTTTACCATTCAGTTATTTTAATATCCTTCAATACACCGGTTCCTGAAACAGAACCTTTTCCACTGATAATGCTGATACGGCCTTCAACCCCTGCTTCCACGGTTGTGGGGAAAGCATCTTTCCCTCCTATACCAATTCCAGGTGATTCTGATTTTTCGTCTTCATCCAGGATGCCTGTACCTGCACCCACCTTCGCTTCGCCGATAAGTGATACATTCTCTAAGCCTTGTCTTCCAAATTCTAATTCAATCCCTCCACCAGCTTTCGCTTCCACTTTCAACGGGCCTGCTTTTAAATCTTTTCCGGCTTCGGCGCTTATTTTGTATGTGCTACTGATATAGGTATCACCTTCTGCCCGTTCAAAATCATCTTTTCTAACATAGTTTAGAAACATAAAATCAAACTCACTGGTCATGCGGCTACAGTTGTTTGTAAACTTCATTATTTTTAAATCCATTTTAGAGCTATACTTACAAGCCACATCATCAAATGCCTGTAGTTTAAATGGTTTTCCGTTCTCGTCATCTGTTTTATCCTGGCACCAGCCACTTTTGTTTTTAAATTTTACAACCTGTCCTTGTATGGAAGTTAACCATTTGATTTGTGCCTGTATTTTAGCCAATTCAAATTGTTCGGGCCACATTGTGTATTGATAATAATATGTTTCATCATTGATTTGGCGGCGTAAAAAATTTAACCAATCTCTTGATTTTTCTTCCAGCAATATATTTGCTGAACTTAAATATGCATTCTTTGCTTTTGTATCATCTGCGCATGCAGCATCAAATGGATTGGGCTTTCCTTCTCCAAACAGATCTTCATATTTTTTTTCAAGTACTTCCATTTGATAGGAAAGTGTGTTTTCAAATGATGATACCTGTATGTATGATGTCGCTAACGCTTCTCCTTTAGTCTTATAATTATGTTCAAGGCTTCCATCTTTTCCTTGCACTAAGTATTTTAATTTAACAATTGCTTTAGGAGCAAAGCTGGGCAAGGGGTTAACCATAATGCCTTTGTTACCTGCTTGTATTAACTGTTTAGTGAGTTGCTCGTTAAATGCAATGAATACTGCTTCTGCTTTTTTCTCCTTTAGTTTAAGTTCTTCCAACTTGTTTTTACATGCAGCTTTAAATGCATCCCACTCATTTTCCAATACTTCACTTTCTGTTACATTTTTTGGATAGTCGGGCCATTTGAATTTTTCTAACCCAAGAGGGTCCTGCGGCATAGGGAAATCCCAATTCAAGTCATCATCTTTCAATTTGTAACCCAATTTATTTAAACGATTTTCTTTTTCTTTGCTATAAGATTTTTTAATGCTGCGTTTCACTGCTTCAGTGGCAGCAGCAGTATTGCCCTTACTTTCTTCAATAAAAGATTTTGTATAATTAGCCTGTGGATGATAAGCATATATCCGAATGACGCTGTCTAAATACTTTTCTGCTTTTGCAATTTCGCCCAAGCCAAACCAGGCCTGCCCAAGGTTGTTAAGCAGCGTGCTGTTTTTGGGAAATTTTGCATTGAGATTATTAAGAATGGGAATTGCTAATTGCTGTGCACCCAGCATAGAAAGCATGGAAGCATAATTGCTGAGGTTATCTGTATTAGTGGGGTCATCTGCACAAATTTTTCCCAAGGTGTAATAAGCAATTTGGGGCTTACCGGCTATCCATAATCCTGTGGCCATATTGCCAGCTTCAGCATTGTTTTTACTTTTTGATTTGATATAACTGTAAATTTTATCGGCCATGTTTTTTACTTCCGGTTTCAATAGTGCGGCTGCTTTATTTTGTATGGAAGTGATATATGCACCCATACGGGCATCGGTAATGGTTTTGGGGATGGCTGCAATTCTTACAACATCTTTTTTAGGAACAATACGGTTTTCATTATCCCATGCTTCTTTCATTTGTTTATCACTCACCTTTGGCACATTTTTAAACGATGGTCTTTTAATGCCCATGCTATCCATCATCCGTAATGTTTCCGGATCCATTTTATCCATTTCCATTTGTGCTTCTTTCGCCATCTTCTCCATTTCGGATTGAGTTGGTGGCTTTTCCTTTGGCTTTGGTTTTGTTTGTGCAAAGGCAGCGCCAATAACCAACAGTAGCATAATGGCAAGAAGCTTTATTTTCATTTGAGTTTAAGTTTAGTTGTTTCGTTTATTTCAAATATCCTGCAACAATATTGGTAACATTTGCCACTTGTTTTATGATCCTGGTCAGCAGGGCTGCAGTTGTAACCGCTTTATAAATATCTGCCCGTACATAAACCGTATTATCATCAGCGTCCAATCCTATTTTAACCATGTCGAAATGATTACTCTGCTGCAACAGGAATTTATATTTTGTTTCATCAATCTTTCCGGGCAGTGCTTCTGTAAGGTTGCTGTAAACAATATACAGGTCGCTTATTTTTTGAATTACCACACTGTAGGAAGCAATGTTCTCTCCTCCATAAGGAATAACAGCCACACTATCGTTAACCATTTTGTAAGGCAAGCCTGAGCCGGTGAGCAATTTCTGCAATTCGGGCACCGCCTGCTTTACAGCCGGTTTTGGTTTGGTTTGGGCAAAAGAGATACCTGCCGCAAGCAGGAGGCAACATACAATTAGCAAGTACTTCATATTATTGATTTATGAGGTGAAGATTTTTAGAAAATAATTCTACCGGTCCTTTAAATGATTTATCACTCATTTCAAATACAGCACAGGCAGTTAATTTATTTTTTCGGAATGAATACAGCATCACCACAGCTTTCTTTTTGTTTTGATAAAAATTGCCAATTGCTAATGTGCTTGCCCATCCATCCCAAAGTTGTTCTGTCATTATCTTAAGGGGTTTTTTATTTGCTTTGGCCAATCGTTTCAGTACCTGTTCATTCCACTGGCTCATTACATCTTTCAGTACATCTTCTTTGGCAGGCAGGCTTTTGTACAATGTAATGGTACAAAAGCTGGTATCATTATTAGTAAGATTAAACTGTACTCTTGAAAGTAATTCACTTTTGGTAAAAAACTCCGGCGATTTATAAGTGAATACATCAAAGCTGTCGGTTTGAGTAAAACCATTTGTTACGCAGGCAATCATTGAAATAAAAAGTACAATAAGATATTTTTTCATTTGTTATTTTTATTTTATTAACACCCATTTTCCACCATCTGTTGCACTGCTGTTGCGTCCCCATGTACCTGTTAGTTTTCCTGTTGAAGCATCATATACACCCGATGCAGAATAAGCACCGCCACCTAAATAGCTGTAGGAAGCAGTGAGAATATTATTTGCAAATGTATAAGTGCCTCTTGCTTCAGTAGCGCCAACCTGGCTTACCAAAAGCATTGTTCCATCATTGTTTAATTGATAAGATAAGAAGTTGGTAGTTGAGTTATCAGCATAACCCCATGTGCCTTTCCATGTTCCTGCAACAGATGGGTTAACAGTAATAACTGTATTTGGTCTCTTCCCAATTTTTACAGGAGCAGTAACAGTGTTTACCGGAGCTGTATAAGCAACATGAATAGTTATTTCATAATTTCCATGGTCCCTGGTATTACCCAAATAGGATTCATTATAAATGAATCTGCATTCTTCTTTATATAAGTCTGTTACAGATTTCCAATTCTTCAGAATGTTTTGATTCAGTACAAACATAGATGGGTTGTAAGTTCCATTGAGTGCCATACCAAGTGGCCTGTTGCCGGCAATTCCGTTAACTCCCTGGAGGATGCTTGACATTCCGGCTAAGTCAATACAATTAGTTCCATCTGAATAGATGAATGGCCAACTCACCGGATTAAATTTTTGTGCTAACGGTGCTGTATGTACATTAATGGAATTAAATGAACCGAATAGAAAAGATTCAAACGAATTTTGTGTGTTTTTTGTATCACTGTCCCATTCCCAAAGTACCGGAACAACGGTAATAATATCAGTTGGGCCCAGTTCAGCATCAAACATAAACTGACCTTTAAACCTTTCATCACCTATTGGCATCATTGCTTCCGTATTTGGATTAGCATAGATAATATCGCCGGCTTTTATTCCGCCATTGTTGCCCGCTGTACCTGCTTTATATCTGCCTGGCCTTCCATTCACATCTCCATATACTGCTGAAGTAATTTTGTTTACATACCGGGTAGTGCCGTTACTGCTTGCCACTGAATAAAAAAAAGTTACAAATACTTCGTTCCTTTTACCATCAAAATCAAAAATATCATCATCTGATTCTTTAATACATGAAATGGTTCTCAGGTAAATTTTTACTTTACCATTACCGGGTTGCTGGGCATAAAGGCTAATGTGTATCAGAAAAATTGCTGACAGAAAATATTTTTTCATTTCTAAAAATTAAGTAAAAGTATTTGGGTTTACATCTGCACTTACTTTAAGTGTTTAAACTATTTTAATTTTTATTCATTATCCATTTACCGCCTCCACTTACATTTTTATAGGACCCCCAGGTGCCGCTCAATGTATTGTTTTGCAATATTCCCGTTAAAGAAAATTCGGAACCGCTGCTGTATCTATAATTGGCAGTAAGAACATTATTTGTAAAACTGTATGTTCCGCCGGCAATTATACCACCACTTTCATTCAGCAATTGCATGCTGCCATCTGCATTTAATTGAAAAGAATAGAATGTTGGTGTTGCAGATTCTCCGCTGCCATAGGTACCCGTCCATTTTCCTGTAATATTTGTATTTATAATTTGGTTAGGTTGGTTGGGAAATTTATTAGTAAGAGGCAACTTGGTATATTTTGGTGCAGGAGCAGGGGGAGGAGGTGCTGGTGCAGTGGGGTCTGGGGTGAATTCGATTTTTAGTTTTAGAGAATAGCTGCCATTGCTTGTTACTATTGCATACGTATTTTCAGTGAAAACCATTTCCACCAATCCTGAAAGAAGGCTGCCCCTTTCAGGATGATTGGTTTCCCTTACTCTTTGATTATGATTATAAAAAGTAATTAACGCCCTGGTATCTAAAATTAAAAGCGCCGGATTATAGAGAGCAAGTGTTTCTCCATTAAATGTACCACCATGGATACCAACCGGTCTGTTTTCCTGTATATTAACAAGTGAGCTTAAGAACAGGTATTTTGTTAGAGGCCAATAACCATTATACTTGTCTGTGGTTTTTATAAACCGACCATTAAAAGGGTCATCAAAACCAACAGGCACATTTAAAAACGGGTAAGGTTGTGCCATCACCCAATTGAGGTCAGTTGCTAATTGTTGATTGAACAGATTCAGTTTATCGTTATTACTGTTATCCAATTCCCAGACAGAGGGAGAAAATAAAATTAAGTTATCGGCATCTACATGCTCATTCAATACAAGTGTATTGACCATAATTTCATTTCCATTTGCTATACCACCTATTGCACTTGCAGTTCCGGCTTTTATCTGACCGTTTACGGCCGACCCGAAAACCGGTGTAAACCCAGCCCCCGCTTTAGATGAATTGGGAGTTGACGGGTTATATATTCTGTAGCCATAGTCAATGAATACTTCATTTCCGTGGCCATCAAATTCCACAAGGCCATCCCAGGATTGGTTGATGCATTTAAATGATTCAATTGTAATTTTTAGCTGGCCTGGAGCAGGTGTTTGACTAAAACTGTTTATAGTAAACTGTATAGCAAGGAAGAAGAATAAATATTTTTTCATTTGTTTATTATTTACTGATTGAAAATGTTCCTGATATATTACCGGGTATATAGTTTAGAGGTGCATTCAGATATTTCATCCGGTCTTGTGTGAAGGTGCCGGTAATTTTTCCAAGGTTTTTATTATATACTCCTTTTAAGAAGTATTTATAAGGGCCGTATTTAAAAGAGATGGAAATATCATTACCACTTATATTGAAAGTGCCTGGTTGTGCAGCTATAATTTCCTGGAAGGGGCTTTGCCAGATGGCTTCCCCATTCAGCGTAAATTTAATTTCAGGTATAGTGGCTGAATGTCCGGCTTCTGCTGTTACCCAGATTACATTTCCCTTCCAGTTGCCCAGATATAAATATTGCGACGAGTGAGGATAGCTTTTTATGTTAGCAGCAGGCATGCCAATTTCATGTTTGGGTAATTGCACAGGTTGTTGAGGTTGTGGCTGTGCAAATAATGAAAAGGAAATAAGAATTGAAAGGACGATTATAATATAATGGTTTTTCATTTTTTTATTTTAAACTGTAAACCAATTACTTCAATTATTGGAAAAGGGGCATTCAATTTTTTATTTTATTTCACAAAAACTGATTTTACATCGCTTGCTATGGGGCTTACAGATAACGCAGATGCTGTACCATTTTTCCATAGCTTGCCTCCACTATTACCGGCAGCATTACGTTCAGTGCCTGCTACATACACATCGGTGCCTGAAACAAAAATTGAACTTGCACTGCTTCTTATAGAACCTATAACAGTTGCTGTGCCATTTTTCCATAGTTTAGCTTCAAGTTCACCAGCAGCATTCGCTTCATCCCCGGCTACATACACAGCTGAACCAACTACAAAAACCGAATTGCCGTGTGCATATCTTGACCCATCAGTCAACAAAGTCGCAATACCGTTTTTCCATAGTTGGGCAACACTTCTGCCGCCACCCGGGTTAGCTTCATAACCGGCTACATACACATCTGCACCAGAAACAAAAACTGACAAAGCTTCTGCATTTCTGGATCCATCGGTAAGATTAGTTGCTATACCATTTTTCCATAGTTTAGCTGACCAGATACCGGTAGCATTAAATTGAGTACCGGCTACATACACATCAGAGCCAGATACAAAAACCGAACGGCCTGTTGCATTTATAGTGCCATCTGTCAGTGCAGTAGCTGTTCCGTTTTTCCATACTTTGGCTACATACATACCACTAATATTACTTTCGAAACCAGTCACATAAACATCTGGCCCTACTACATATACTGAATATAAAAAAGCATCCTGTGTGCCATCTGTAAAAGAAGTTGCCACACCGTTTTTCCAAAGTTTGGCTACACTTTCGCCAGCAGCATTATTTTCATTTCCGGCCACATACACATCTGAACCGGAAACAAAAACTGAATTTCCTGAAGCATTAGAGCTGCCATTGGTTAAAGTAGTAGGCACACTGTCTTTCCAAACTGTAGCTACATCTCTGTTGCCAATATATTGAATACCTGCAGCGTAAACTATTTTAGGGCCTGTTACAACCGGCACTTCATCCTTATTTTTACGGCATTGCATAAACAATAAAGAAGTCATTACTAATAATGCAGTCGTTAATTTTACTTTGTGCATAAAATAATTATTATAAGTGTTTAAAAAGATTGGTTTCAATTTTCATTTTGATATTCTTAACCATAAAATTTATTGTTGACTTTTTTGATACAGCAAATATTACCGATTGTGTTATGGCATACTATCCCTTAAAAACAGGATATTTTCGAAAAACCAAAAAATCATGGAAAAAGGGGAGTGATTTTAAAGCTGCTGTTTGGTTTATTTGTATTATTGGTATAAAGCATCAATCCTGTTGCATGTAATGAACTATATTCATTTATGAAAGTCTGCAATTATATTTTGGCAACGATATGTTTGTTAAGCATTTCAAATGAACTGCCTGCACAACTTTCCCAGCCGGACAGTTTTACAATTGCAGTTAAAAATGCAAAAACTGAATCAGAACGTTTATTCTTAAGAACAAGGCATGCTTTAGAAAGTGCTAAACTGGATTTTTACATGGCACAGAAAGAACTGGATGATGTTAAAAAAATCAGCCTTGAAAAAAAATTATACAGCAATCATTCCTATGCAATACACATAAATGGTTCTATTTATTATGAGAAGGGGGATTATCTAAACGCAATCATTTATTATCAGGAAGCTGAAAAATTAAATCTTGGATTGCCTGATGCAGAAAATAAGTTACGGGAACTGGGATCGTTGTATAATGATTTGGGAGCTTCATACTCACTTATCAATGATCTGGATAACGCCCAAAAATATTATAACCGTAGTATTGAAATATCTGAAAAAAACAAAGATTCTGCCAGGTTGGTACTAACTTATTTTAACCTTGCTTTTGTGTTTATTGATATGCAGGAATGGGATAAGGCTGTTCAGTATCTTCAAAAGAGTATAGGAAGTGCAGGGAAAAGCCAGCAGCATATCGAACTTTTAAGTTCCTATGCAAGAGCTGCTGCTATTTATTTTAAATTAAAGAAAATAGAAGAAGGAAAAAAATTACTAAACAAATGTAAGAGTCTGATGCCGTTAATAAGATTAGACCTTGACAGAATATATTATCATAATGCTTATGGTGAATATTATTATGCTATAGGTAACTTGGAAGCGGCAATTGCAAGTCATCAGGCTGCATTTAAATACAGCCTTAAATGGAAAGATCCTTACTATATTGCTGACGAAGCTTTAGATATTGGCAGAATATATTTGAAACTCAACAAAGCTGATTCTGCTGAAATGTTTTTACGCATATCCTATGATACAGCAAAAGCGTATAACTATATGCCGAAGATCCGTTTTATCCTGAATGAATGGTCTTCTTATTATGCAAATTCCGGTAATTATAAAAGAGCCTATCTGCTACGTACGGAATTATTAAATTTTACCGACAGCCTGATTGCTTTGCAGAATCATAATCATATTCTTTTATTTGATGCTGCGTATCAAAGTATCCGCAAGGAGAATAAAATCATACAACTTGAATCTGATAAAAAGCTGCAACAGTTTTCTATTAAACAAAAAAATACAATTAATTATATACTTGTCGGAAGCGTAGTCATCTTATTAATAATTTCAGTGCTCTCATACCGTAACTACCTGCAAAAACAAAAACTTCAACAGCAACGCATCACCGAATTAGAAACGCAGCAACAACTAACAGCTACAGAAGCAGTGTTAAAAGGAGAAGAGCAGGAACGAACTCGCCTGGCAAAAGACCTGCATGATGGATTGGGAGGCATGCTGTCGGGCATTAAATATTCATTAAATACTATGAAAGGAAATTTAGTAATGACGCCTGATAATGCCCAGGCTTTTGAACGCAGCATGGATATGCTGGACAGTTCTATCAAGGAAATGCGCCGTGTAGCACACAATATGATGCCCGAAGCTTTGGTTAAGTTTGGATTGGATACGGCATTAAAAGATTTTTGCAACGATATAAACAAATCCGGTGCATTGGAGGTTTCTTACCAATCAATTGGCATTGAAAATACAGTAATTGAACAAACAACTGCTATAACTATTTATCGTATTGTACAGGAACTCATCAACAATACCATGAAACATGCCGCTGCAAAACATGCTATTGTGCAGGTTTCAAAATCAGATCATCAGCTTACTGTTACTGTAGAAGATGACGGTAAGGGATTTGATACAGCCATCATTAAAGGTACAGGTGGTATTGGCTGGTCTAATATTCAGAACCGGGTTGATTTCTTAAAAGGAAGGTTGGATGTAAATTCAGAACCCGGTAAAGGAACTTCCGTATTAATTGAACTAAATGTATAATGGCAATTAAAGTTTTTATAACAGACGATCATTACATGGTTGTTGAAGGCATCCACTCTTTTCTGCAAAACGAAAAAAACATTGAGTGGATGGGTCATGCATCAAACGCAGATTCGTGTCTTGCTTTTTTACAGCAGCAATTACCCGACATCATTTTAATGGATATCAGCATGCCAGGTAAAAGCGGTATTGAATTATGTAAAGAAGTAAAAGAAAAATATCCATCCGTGTTTGTGATTGGGCTCAGTACATTTAACCAGCAAAGCTTTATACAGAAGATGATGGATAACGGAGCATCGGGTTATGTATTGAAAAATGCCTCACAGGAAGAATTGATGGAAGCCATTGAAGCTGTTGCCAAAGGCAATACCTATTTAAGTGATGAAGCTGCTTCTTCTTTACGTAAGTATGCTGAGTCGGAAATACCAGTTATCACAAGGCGTGAAAAAGAAGTACTGGAACTGATTGCAGAAGGAATGACAAACAATGAAATTGCAGCAAAGCTTTTCATCAGTACAACAACCGTTGATACGCACCGAAAAAACCTGCTGGCAAAATTTGATGTAAAGAATACTGCATCCTTAATTAAAATTGCAGTGAGTAAGCAGATCATCTGATCTGCAGTGCTTTTTTTTAATTCAACTCTTCCTCATCCACTTCAATGATCTTGTCTTCCTGTTTTATTTTGGTGAGGTTATTCCGTTGCAGAATTTCTTTTGCAAGATTGAGATAGTTTATGGCGCCTTTACTGTCGGCATCATATAAAATAACCGGCTTGCCAAAACTGGGCGCTTCACTTAAACGTGTATTACGGTGAATGATGGAATCAAACACAATGCCTTCAAAGTGCCGGCGAAGCTCACTCACTACCTGGTTACACAAACGCAAACGGCCATCATACATGGTCATCAAAATTCCTTCAATCACCAATGATGTGTTTAAACGGCTTTGTACAATCTTGATGGTGTTGAGCAATTTACCCAAACCTTCCAGCGCAAAGAATTCAGTTTGTACAGGCACTAATACAGAATCGGCAGCAGTTAATGCGTTTACAGTAATTAAACCCAATGAAGGAGAGCAATCAATTACAATAAAATCATATTCATTCTTCAATGGTTCCAATAACTGTTTCAATACTCCTTCACGGTTGGGTTGATTGATCATTTCAATCTCAGCGCCTACAAGGTCAATATGTGAGGGAATAAGATCGAGATTGGGTATTTCACTTTTAAGCACCATATCTTTTATATTGGCGCCGTTTACAAAACAATCGTACAGGCTCTGCTGAATATTATGCAGATCAAAGCCAATACCTGTGGTACTGTTGGCTTGCGGATCGGCATCTACCAATAATGTTTTGTATTCAAGCACGGCAAAACTGGCAGCAAGATTAATTGCTGTTGTAGTTTTTCCTACCCCACCTTTCTGATTTGCTATTCCTATTATTCTACCCATAGTTTATCCAGCTTTTAGCTACACACAGCATGTTTTTAGCCAACCGTTTTAAATGTTTATATTTTCAACCACCTGATTTCAAAAATCCTGAGCGGACCTGTCCCGTCTTTAGCGGGAGTCGAAGGGTCAAATCTCAATTGTTTCGCCAATCTCCGGTAACAGTAATTCCAGTCCGTTACGTTTAAAATAAGCCTTTGCTTTTTCGGTATCAATTACAATGTAAGGAAACGTATTGTAATGAACTCCTACCACGGTGTGGCAACTGATCATGTGTGCTGCTCTTACTGCATCTTCAACACCCATTGTAAAATTATCGCCAACGGGCATGATGGAAAAAGCAACAGGGGCGCCCTGTGGTACCAGCTGCATATCCAATGTTAAAGCCGTATCTCCACTGTAATAAAAATTCTTTTCACCCATCACAACAAATCCCATCGGGTTTCCGCCATACGTGCCATCGGGCAAAGAAGATGAATGCTGTGCAGCCACACATTTTACCGTTCCAAAATCAAATGTCTTTCTGCCACCCGTATTCATTGGGTGAATATTTTCTACTCCCTGTTGCTGCAGCCAGATATAAATTTCCCAGTTGCAGATAACCAAAGCGCCGGTGCGTTTGGCAATTGCTACACAATCTGCAATATGATCGGCATGGCCATGACTCACCAGGATATAATCGGCTTCAATTTTGGTTACATCCACAGATGATGCCAGTTCATTGGGCGAAATGAAAGGATCAAACAACAATTTCTTGCCATTTACTTCCACACAAAAACAGGAATGACCGTAACAGGTAAACTTCATGACCGGGTAATTTTATAACAGCTGTAATGCAGCAATCGGATTGATTTTCAACAGCTGAATGCCATTGTGACAAAAATAAGGCTTCGGCATAATATTCGGGAACAATAGTTTTCCCCCAAGGATTGTAAGGGTGTAATGAAGCCACTTATCAAAAATGAACAGGGGATTGTTTTTTATTTTTCAACTTTGTAATATGAAATGCCCATGAGCGAAAATTCGTTCAAAAACCAGGATGATTATTTCATGGGCATACTATCCCGAAAAAATCGGGACAAGTCGTGGCAAAAAAACAATAAGATAAACACATGAAAAGATTAGCCGGGTCATGGATTTTTTTGTTGATTTTATTACTGGTGGATATTTATGTTTTCCAGGCGTTAAAATCGGTAGCAATCAGTTGGGCGCCTAAAACAAGAATGATTGTTTACGGTGTTTACTGGAGCCTCAGCGTTTTTTCTTTTGCAGTACTGCTGAGTATTGTATTTACCAACTATGAAAGCTGGCACAAACTTTTAAGAACCTATGCATTTGTCACCGTTATAGGTTTTTTTCTTGCCAAACTTTTAGCCAGTACTTTTTTTATGGTGGATGATGTGCGCCGTGTATTTCAATGGGCAGGCAGTTTTATTTTTCCCAAATGGAATCCAAAGAATAATGGAGATATGGCAGGTATTACCCGTTCCATGTTCATCAGCTGGGCAGGGCTTGCTGTTGGTGGTGGATTATTCTCTTCTCTCATGTATGGTTTTGGAAACAAGTACAGGTATAATTTGCAAAAACTGGTGTTGAACTTCCGCAATCTTCCCGCTGCCTTCAAAGGATTTAAAATTATACATATCAGCGATATTCACAGCGGAAGTTTTACAGATAAAGCAGCGGTGATGAAAGGTGTTGAAAAGATCAATAACCAAAATGCGGATATAATATTGTTCACCGGTGATCTTGTAAATTATGCAGCTGATGAAATGAAAGAATACATGGATGTTTTCAGTGAACTGAAAGCAAAGCATGGTGTATATGCCACACTCGGCAATCATGATTATGGATTTCCAACAGGTGCAACAAAAGAAGAAGTAAGGCAAAAACAATTAGCCAATGCACAAGCTGTAAAAGAAGTGCATAAACAATTGGGATGGAAATTGCTGAGTAACGATCATGCGGTGATTGAAAGAGATGGTCATCACATTGCTGTGCTGGGTATTGATAATACAAGTGCTAAAGCCAATTTTCCTTCCTTTGGGAAGTTGCCTGAAACGTATGAAGCCATAAAAGATGCACCGTTCAAGATTTTGATGAGTCATGATCCATCACACTGGAATGCCGAAGTAACCACCAATTATTCTGATATTGATCTTACACTTGCCGGTCATACACACGGTATGCAGTTTGGTGTTGAGATACCTGGTTTTCGCTGGAGCCCGGTGAAATATTTTTACAAACAATGGGCGGGATTGTATGAGCAGGACAACCAGAAATTGTATGTAAACAGGGGCTTTGGTTTTATTGGCTATCCCGGCAGGGTGGGAATATTACCTGAGATAACTTTAATTGAGTTGTCTTAACATCCCCTCCATGGAGGGGCTTGGGGTGGGTAATGCCATTCAGTTAAGGATTCATCCTGCCGCCGAGGTATGCCATACTTCAAACATGCTCATAAATTTCATCAATCTGCTATAAGTATGGTATACCTGTTATAGTTCCGCTATTCCTAAATTAAAGACATTGTTTGGGGTGGGTATTATTTCTTTGATTAAACTATCTTGCAGCCGGGCGGTCTTTGGTTTTTAGCCGCCTGATTTTTTATGCTGAAACCGCTTATTCAACTTTGTATCGCCCTATTGCTTTGCAGTTCACTGTACGCACAGGAAACAGTTGCTGATTCAATTCCCATTAATAAAGATTCCATCGAAAAAGAAGTAGATGCATTTTTGAAATTGTATGATTCATTGCAGAAACCTAAAAGTTATTTTCTGGCAGCAGTAGGTATAGGTAATACACAATTCAGTGTAAGAAACATTTCTCTGAATGTGCAACAAACAACCACCAATCTCAGCATTACTCCTACAATTGGATATTATCACAAAAGCGGACTGAGCCTTACTTACAACAACTACTTTTTGCGTGAAGCAAAATCAGTCAAATTATTACAGCATTCACTTACGCTTGCGTATGATGCAACGGAAAACACCAATGTTGGATTTGGCTTTTCTTACACCCGTTTTATAGGCAAAAAAGAATTTGTGAACACCTCATCGCCTTATGATAATGATCTGCTTGCTTATGTATATAAGAAAAAGGGATTTTTTCAACCAGGTTTGATGGCTGGTTTTTCAGCAGGCAGGTACAGGGAAACTTCAAGGTATCTTGATTCACAGCGGGTGATTTATCCCGGGCCGGGTTACCTGTATTTTTTTGTGAATGATACTTCCACCATCCGTGTGAAAGATTTTTCTTTGATCCCTTATTTGCAATTTGAATTTGAATGGAAGGGTGTGAGCAAAAAGGATATCATTGTTTTTAAACCTTCCTTAATGCTTATCAATGCCGTCAATCAATTTACGATTGATTCAAAGGGAAGAAGAAGCATTGTTGAACGGCCGAGATTGGGAAGAAATTATTCCGAATCAGCATCTCAATCATCAGGGTTTAATCTTCAATCCATCGGCCTTAATCTTGAAGCTGCATGGTACATCGGTAAATTTTATATTAATCCACAGATCTATTTTGATTACTATCTGTTGAGCAGCGAAAATAAATTCAATACACTTTACACCGTGCAAACAGGTATTATGTTTTAAATTTGCAACTGCAAAATCGTCTTAACATATTTTTACCAGCAATTAAAAATGATTGGCACTTTATTGGCCGTTAATGAAGCAACTAAAATCAAGTAACATGAAAAAGTATTTTTTTATTCTTTTTGTATCCCTGTTTGTAACATCCGTTTCTTTTGCACAGAGTTTTAAGTTTGGTCCCAAGCTGGGTGCCAATATTGGAAAAATTGAAGGGAAAGGTTTCAGTGATTCATACACACTCGGTTACCATATTGGTGGCTTTACTGAAATTGGTTTGGGTAAAAAGTTTGGCATCCAGGCCGAAGTATTATGGAACCAGGTCAATGCTGATACGGCTTCAGGCTTCAGCCAGGTTTATACCAATCTCAGTCAGCAGAGCCTGTCCAATCCCCGGCTAAATTATCTCAGCATTCCTTTATTATTAACATTCAAACCGGCGAAAATTTTATCCCTGCAGGCTGGTCCGCAGTTTGGAATTTTAATTGACAATAATAAAAACCTGATTGCAAACGGAAAGGATGCATTTAAAAAAGGAGATCTTTCCATGTTGGTAGGCGCTCAACTCAACATTATGCGTATAAGGGCTTACGGAAGGTATGTAATTGGTCTCAGCAATATCAATGATATTGGTAACCAGGAAAAATGGACCAATACAGGTTTTCAATTAGGTGTTGGCCTTGCATTTTAAAACTTACAGCAATATATATAAGAGGCTTCCGCAAGGAGGCCTTTTTTATGCAAATTTGAACAGGGGTGGCAGCTCTGTTAATGAACCCTGTTTATTAAAATTGCTGATACAGGAATTTTGTTATTCACATTACTGTTCATTTTTCAACAATGCTCTTTACCAAATACATTGCAGGAAATGAAAAATAATACTATATTCATCATTGGAAATAACTTATTGCCCTTTTAAATTCTAAAACTTAAACAACATGGCAACAAAAAAAGCAAAAAAAGCGGCCAAAAAACCCGCAGCTAAAAAAGCAGTAAAAAAAGCTGTTAAGAAAGCAGCACCAAAAAAAGCAGCTAAAAAAGCAGTAAAGAAAGTAGTAAAGAAAGCGGTGAAAAAAGCAGCACCCAAGAAGGCAGCCAAAAAGAAATCGGCACGTAAACCAAACGCAGCCTTTATGAGAGCACTTACACCAAGTGCTGATTTGGGAGCAGTAATTGGAAACAAACCTCTACCCCGTACGGAAGCGGTGAAAAAAATATGGGTTTACATTAAGGCCAACAAATTGCAGGATGCAAAAAACAGGCGCATGATCAATGCCGATGCTAAATTGAAATCAGTATTTGGCGGCAAAGGCCAGGTTTCTATGTTTGATATGGCTAAACACCTTTCCAAACATTTGAAATAAGAATGAGTTTTTCATGGCAAAGGGCATCGGGCGATGCCCTTTTTTTATGGAATGAATTTAAACAAATTGTTGGCGGTGTTTATGATGATGTTGCAGGTATGCCATCACGCCATCAAGCGTGATGGCATACCTGTTAGCCTGCCGAAACAAAAAGAAAACTTACCTCATGAAGATTTATATGTATTGAATTACGGGCTTAATCTTTGCAGGGTAAAACAAACCTTTACGATTAATAAGCATTTGCAGCAAGCAGGGTTTCAGGTTGGGTATCAATTTTACTGCTTCAGTTGTTTGTTGTACCGGTTGGGAGAGGTTCTCTGTTTTCATAATCTGCAGTTTCTAATCTTTATGTCTTAATAAATTTCTTATGCGACTTACTCCGTTACTATTTACGATTTGTTTCCTGGTTTATTTTTCATTTCAGGGTTATTCACAAAGTGAATGGCGAACATGGAACTCTGCAGGTTTAAATCTTTCGTTCAGTAAAAAACTGGATTTACGATTCAGCCACATGCGTTCCTACAGCATCACAAATAATTTTGAAAACATTTTCAATCAAACAACCGCTTCACTGGAATTTGATGCAACTAAGCGGGTTTCAGTGCTGGCTGCTGTTATGAATACTGGAATTCCCGCTTCAGCAAAAAATACACAGCGTTATTATACACGGCTTGCTTATAAGTTGCCGGTAGCCAACGTTCTTACATGGTCAAACGCTGTGCAGGCCGAAATTCATTCGGCCAATGAAACAAGGTTTCGCAACCGGTTTATTTATATCACAAGAATCAGCAATAAAAAAAGGTTTGATTTCTTAAATCTCAATTTATCAGCAGCTTACTGGTTCTTTTATAATACAGGCGGTAATGAAATCAGCTATTACGATAAAACCGGGAAACTTGTTGCAAAAAACAGTCCTGATGGTTTTCACAGGGGCAGGTTGTTTCTTGCAGCCAGCAGTAAAATAACAAAAGATCTTTCTGTTTCACTTTTGTACATGCATCAGCAGGAGTTCAATTTGCCGGGCAATGAATTCAGGAACATGAATGTAGTGAACCCCAATACAGGAAGAACTGCCCGGGCTTTTGATAATTACAATGTGGTTGGGCTAAGCCTGACGTATGATGTTGATCTGTATCAAAAGAAGAACTCATCAAAAAATAAATCCAATACTAAAAAGAGCAACCATGGAAAAGAAAATTAAACGTACATACATCTGCAAGGATGTGAATGCACATTCCATTGATCAACAGGTTCCCGAAGGATACAAACCTGCAGTAGGTGATGTTGCCATATTTGAAGTGCTTGAAATTGGCAAACACAAGAATGTACAAAGCGACAGTAAAAGAAATGTCACCATTCTTCCCGGCGACAGGATTATGGCGGCATTTGGAACCCGTTATGCTACTGAACAATTTGAGGGATATGTGCCTGATACGGTAAACAAAGAATTGCATATACTGGGAGCTGGCGGAACTGTGGGCGAAGTTGCAAGTATGCATGAAAAGTTTAAAGATATTGGGCCAACAACATTGCGGTTTGCAGGTGTTGCAAGAGATCATTTCGGACGTATTGTGAATACCAAAGAAATTAAAAGAAAACATCTGCTCTCTTTTACCGGTGCTGCAGCATCGGCCACCAAAGTAGTGTTGTCACTCGGCTCATCAATGGACAGTGGTAAAACAACATCAGCAGCCTACCTGGTACGTGGCTTAAAAGAAGCAGGATACAGAGTGGCCTATGTAAAACTCACCGGCACAGTATATACAAAAGATTGTGACCTTGCATTGGATCTGGGAGCCGACTTTACTTCTGACTTCAGCGATTTCGGATTTCCCTCAACTTATATGTGTGAGGAACAGGAATTACTTGATCTTTATGAATCATGCATGGCAAGTGTTTTGCAATGTGAGCCCGATTTTGTAATTATGGAGATTGCAGACGGGTTATATGAACGGGAAACAAAAATGTTACTGAACTGTCAGAAGTTTAAGAACACAACCGAAGCTGTTATTTTTTCAGCAGGCGATAGTCTTGCAGCCATCAATGGTGTAAAAACGTTAAACGACTGGGGGCTTTATCCTCTTGCACTGAGCGGTTTGTTTACTGCAAGTCCGTTACTGATGCGTGAAGTAAAAGAAAATTCAACAGTTCCTGTTTATACAAGAGAAGATTTTTTAAGAGTTGAAATTGCCGGAAGTTTATTCGCCGGGAAAAAAGCAGTTGCAGGAAATTCATGACAGAACAATTCATAACATATAACCCGATTTCTTCCATACCAGTTACGGCCAATGCACCGGCCGTTAACAGGCATTCTTTTCTCAGCCGGCATTTTGCCGTTTATAAATTTCATTTTGCAGCAGTTGTTTTTTGGGGATTGATACACAGTTGCTCCAGCTTTTTTCTTACACTCATCATTGGCGATTTTTTTATGCTGCAGTTCGATACGGGCAGCAGCAAAGGAAAACTGCTTGCATGGCTGGGTATAACACTTTCCACAACAGTTTCATTCTTTTTATTATTTGCTTTACTGTTGCTGGTAAAATTTACAAGCAGTTATTTTGAAAAATATTTATCAACAAAGGAAGGGGAGTTGTTTGTTAAAAATATACGGCAAAAACTATTTGAAGCACAAATGGGTGCAAGCCCTGCTATGTTTGCCAACAGAACCTACGGCAAATACCTCCTGCGTTACAGCAACGATATGAAAGCCGTTCAAAATTACCTCAGCAGGGGAGTGCTTGGCGGTATTAAAGATTTTGTGTTTGTGTTACTGGCTTTGCTCATCCTGTTAAAGATAAGTATGCCGTTAACCTTTGTTTTAATTGCCCTTTTGCTGGCAACAGCTGTTCTATCTAAATTGTTATGGGCAAGGCAAAAAAAATATGTTATCAGCAGCCGTGATAAACGAAGCGGACTTCTTGCTTTTGTAACCAGGAGTTTCGGGAGGTTTGCTGCATTACAACGTGATGGCAAAGAGAGGGAAGTGGTTGAACGGTTTTATCAAAGATCTGATGGGCTGTACACTGCTAATCTTGAAAACGGAAAAGTGGAAAGTGTACTGCAATCCGTAATACCTGTTTTGCAGTTTAGTATTATCGGTATTGTATTATTATTAATGGCAACGGGCAGGGTGCAGGTTAACGCTGCCGATGGTTTGATCATTATACTGATGCTGATGCTGATGCAGGGCGCCCTGCGTCGTTTATTACGGGTGCCGGGTATATTAAACAGAGGAAGAATTTCTCTGGATAAGATCAACGGATTGATTGTGATGAGCCAGTCATTTGAACCTGTGCGTCAGGAAGAAAATACTACCTGAAGAATTAAATGCACATCCATTAGACTTTACTGACTTCCGGGACTTCCTGACTTTCTTTTTATCTTCACCGAATGACAAGGCATCAACTGGTTGAACAAATCTTTCAGAAACAATCTTATCTCTGTGTTGGGTTGGATACGGATCTCACTAAAATTCCAAAGCACCTGCAATCGCATCCCGATGCTGTTTTTGAATTTAACAAAGCCATCATTGATGCAACCAAAGATTTTTGTGTAAGCTATAAGATCAATACAGCATTTTATGAAGCAATGGGATTGAAAGGATGGGAAGCGATGGAACGCACGGTGAATTATATTCCTTCTTCGCATTTTAAAATTGCAGATGCCAAGCGGGGTGATATAGGCAATACATCAGCACAATACGCCAAAGCATTTTTTGAAACAATGAATTTTGATGCCATCACTGTTGCTCCCTATATGGGCGAAGACAGTGTTCGTCCTTTTTTAGAGTATGAAGGAAAATGGGCCATTGTGCTGGGATTAACTTCCAATAAAGGAGCCGGTGATTTTGAGTTGAAACAATTGCTCAGTGAAAATGGTGAAGAACATCTGCGTGCAGAATTTTTATATGAAAGAGTGTTACGCACTGTTTCAAAATGGGGAACGCCGGATAATCTGATGTTTGTAATTGGTGCAACTCAAGCCGAAGAATTTGTAAACATCCGTACCATTATTCCCGATCATTTCTTATTAGTGCCCGGCATTGGTGCACAGGGTGGGAGTTTGAAAGATATTTCTGAAAAAGCTTCTAATAAAGATTGCGGATTATTAGTGAACGCCAGCCGTGCTGTTATTTACGCAAGTGAAAAAGAAGATTTTGCAGAAGAAGCAAAGGCCATTGTACAGCAGTACCAATTTGAGATGAAGGGGTATTTGACGTAAACAGCAGTATTCTCTGCTGCTAACTGATATTAGCAACTTCCCTCCACGAAAGCAGGTTGATCTTTTCGCTTTCAACTTTGTTAGTAGTTCCTCCATGTATTAAAATACAGTTGCTGCCGGGTTGGTACTTAAGCCAGTAAAACAACCCTCTCAATGCATTCCGGTCAGGTTTGCCGCTTGCTTTTATTTCTACCGCAAAAGGCTGCCCTTCTTTTTCTATAATAAGATCAACTTCATTTCCGGCGCTGTCTCTGAAATAATACAGCCCTCCGTTTATCCCATTATTGGTACGGTTTTTTTTGATTTCTGAAATAACCCAGTTTTCAAAAATTGCTCCATATTGCTGATGTTTGTGCAATGCAGTTTTAGTTTGAATGCCCAAAAGTGTACATAGTAAACCCGTATCATAAAAGTATAGCTTGGGGCTTTTAATAATTCGTTTGTTCAGATTGTTGTACCAGGGTTGTAACTGATAAATAATATAACTGCTTTCAAGAACTCCTAACCAGGCAAGAATTGTTTTTGTATCTACACCTGTTTGTTTTGACAGTTCATCACGGTTTATAATCTGGCCGGCATAGTTGGCGCACAATGATACAAAACGGGTAAAAGCAGACAGGTTAGTAATGTTTCGTATCAAACGAACATCTTTCTGAATGTAGGTTTGAATATAGGCAGACATCCATTTATATGGATTTAGATTTTCCTGCCATATTTCCGGGTAGCCTCCTTTAATAATATGATTTGAAATATCTGTTGAGGATCGTTTTGCCTTCTTAAGTTCTGAAAAGGTAAGAGGAAGTAATTCGATGTAACCGGCACGACCTGCCAGAGATTGACTGATTTGTTCCTGAAGTAAAAAATTGTTTGAACCTGTAAGAAGAAACTGTCCTCGTTTGCTGCTTTTATCCAGCATTCCCTGTAGTTGCCGGAAAAGAATGGGGATTCTTTGCACTTCATCCAGTACCGCCCCTGATTTATATTGATTCATGAATAAATCAATATTGTTTTCTGCCTCTGTTTGAATGGATGGTATTTCGAAATTGATATACGGTTTGCCTTTGAAAAGCAGTTTCCCTAATGTTGTTTTACCGCTTTGCCGGGGCCCTGTAATACATAGCGCTCTGAATTGGGTGAGCATATATCTTGCCTCCTGAAGTATATCTCTTTCAATCATGTAAATTCCATTTTTGCAAAAATATGTAAATCTGGAGTTCAATTCCAGATTTGCAAAAATATGTAAATCTGGAATCTTTAGCGCCTGCAAATTAAGAAAGTTCTTTGCGGGAGATTGGAGCAGTCGTATTCAATCACTTCAATTCATTCATCATCACCTCTTTTACTTTCACCGCCCATCTTGCATACTCTTTTGCTGAAGGATGCAATCCGTCTTTTGCAACCAGTGTCTTGTCTTTTACTGCTTCTCTGGTTAATGCAGTGATGTTGATGTAATGCACTTTGTATTCTTTTGCAATGCGCTCGTTGATGGCATTGAATGCATCAATCTCTTTTGCAATTTTATTTCTGTCTTTCCCTTTTGCAAACGGGGTTGCACCCCAATCGGGGATGCTTACTACAATTACATGATTTGTTTTTTCACCAGCGTATCCAATAGCCTGTTGCAGCAGTTGTGTAAACTGTGTTGCATATTCTTCAGCACTTCTGCCACGGTATTGGTTATTCACTCCAATTAAAAGTGTTACAAAATCAAATGGAATTTGCAGTCGGGTGCGGCTGAGCATTTCCTGCAGTTCATCCGTTGTCCATCCTGTTTTGGCAATAATGGCGGGGTCGTCAATAATAATTTTTTCTTTTCTTAATAAAGCAACTGTTTGGTAAGGGAAATTCTTTTTCAGGGGCACCATTTCACCAACGGTATAAGAATCACCCAGGGCCAGGTAACGCAATGGTTTATTTTGCATATAAGCTTTATTGAAGATTGAAAACAATAACAGGGTTATCAGTAAAACTTGTTTCATCATTTTAGAATCGAATCAAGAAAAGTACAACTTTTTCCTTTCAGAGAATTGCCCGTTCGTACATTTGCAACCTGCTTATCCCCTCCCCGGGAGGGGCGAAAGACTGTTACACTTAGTAATGATTGTAAGGGGTGGGTTGCTCAATAGCATTTCCAAATGTACAAGTGAGTGACCACGCAGCCACTCCGTTGCGTGGCAGGCACAACTGGTGTAACATAGCAGCACAAAAGCCAGAAACAAAAAATTGCTTTCAATATGCCAGTAAAACAAGACCTTTTTCAAAGCCCCGATTATTTTTTAGTAGATGAATTATTAACGGAAGAACATAAGATGATCCGTGATACAGTGCGTGCTTATGTTAAAAAAGAAATTTCTCCCATCATTGAAGAATATGCACAAAAAGCAGAGTTTCCTGTGCAGATTGTAAAACAAATGGGAGAGTTGGGATGCTTTGGCCCAACCATTCCTGAACAATATGGCGGTGGCGGTTTGGATTATATAAGTTATGGTTTGATGATGCAGGAACTGGAACGTGGCGATAGTGGTGTACGTTCAACTGCAAGTGTGCAGGGATCGTTGGTAATGTATCCCATTTATGCGTATGGAAATGAAGAACAGCGCATGCGTTTTCTTCCAAAACTTGCAAGCGGTGAATGGCTGGGTTGTTTTGGTTTAACAGAACCCGATCATGGAAGTGACCCCAGCAGCATGCTCACTAATATTAAAGACGCAGGCGATTATGTGATTTTGAACGGCAGCAAAATGTGGATCAGCAATGCGCCGTATGCTTATTTAGCAGTTGTTTGGGCAAAGGACGAAGCAGGTATTGTTAGAGGTGTGGTTGTTGAAAGAGGCATGGAAGGTTTCTCCACCCCAACAACACATAACAAATGGAGCTTACGGGCAAGTGCAACCGGAGAACTGGTGTTTGACAATGTAAAAATTCCCAAAGAAAATATGTTACCCAATGTGCAGGGAATGAAAGGCCCGTTGGGATGTTTAAGCAAGGCCCGTTACGGAATTGCATGGGGTGTAATTGGTGCGGCAATGGATTGTTATGATACAGCGTTGCGCTACAGCCAGCAAAGAATACAATTCGATAAACCCATAGGTGCGTTTCAATTGCAGCAAAAGAAATTAGCTGAAATGATTACTGAAATTACCAAAGCACAATTGCTCAACTGGCGTTTGGGAGTGTTGATGAGTGAAGGCAGGGCAACACCGCAACAGGTGAGTATGGCCAAGCGTAACAGTTGCGAAATTGCAACCAACATTTGCAGGGATGCCAGGCAAATGCTGGGTGGCATGGGTATTACAGGTGAATATCCGGTAATGCGCCACATGATGAACCTGGAAAGCGTAATTACTTATGAAGGAACACATGATATTCATTTGCTCATAACGGGGATGGATGTAACGGGTTTTAATGCGTTTAAATAAAGAGTCATTGTTTGGGTATATGAGGTGACACTTTTTTGAAAAGTGTCACCTCTTTGTTTATAATGTGTTTAATGACAGAAGATCAAATTCATCTAATCTTTTCAATTTCAAATCAGCAGCATTCCATTTAGGATGATCATGATCCGATGCGGCCGGAACCACCACACATTTCATACGTGCAGCCTTGGCGGCTATCATACCGTTGAATGAATCTTCAAACGCAATGCATTGCAAACCTGTAAGCCCAAGTTCACCTGCACAATTGAGATATACTTCCGGATGTGGTTTACCGAAAGGAAGTTTTTCAGCAGAAGTAATGGTATTGAACGTAAAAGGAAGATTCAACTTTTTTACCACCACATCAACCAAAGAAAGGGGAGAGGAAGTGGCAATGGCAATCTTGAAATTATTTTCCCTGAAGAAGTGGAGGATATAATCCGCACCGGGAAACACCTCACCCCTGGCGGCAATTTTTTCAATGGCTTTTTCAATAATAACATCAATGGCTGAGGGGGCATACTCCATAGAAATTTGGAAATGATGGAACCAATGCTCAATCCATTCTTCAGTTCGTAAACCTGTTGAAGTATGATATTGTTCCTCCGTTAATTTCTTTCCGAATTGCTGTAGGGTTTCCCTGCCTGCTTCCTGCCAAAGTGGTTCACTGTCAATGAGTAAGCCATCCATATCAAAAATAACAGCTTTGTATTGCATGGCGCAAAAATAGGCGCAAAAAATAAACTGAAAACCGGTAAAATGGGGCTGAAAATTAATGTTTGCGGATGTTACCAAATTGTTACCTTGCAATTCCTGATTTCAGGAACCAATCAACTTTAACCATGTCAACTTTCTTCGAACGAATTAAGGATTTTAATTTATTGCGACGTATTGTTTACGGTATTGTTGGGGCAGCCACTTACCCGGGTATAGCCCTCATTAATAAACTGCAGGTAAATGGCGCTGAACAATTAAAAGACCTGCCCAAGCGAAACGTTTTATTTGTAAGCAATCACCAAACGTATTTTGCTGATGTAATTACTTTTCTGCATATTTTCTTTGCAGCCAAGTGGGGAAGGTATAAAGGCTTGGGAATTCCCTATTATCTTCTCAACCCGGTTACTAAAATTTATTTTGTAGCCGCTGCTGAAACCATGAAAGATACATGGCTCACCCGTTTGTTTGCAAGGGCCGGTGCAATTACAGTTAAGCGTACATGGCGGGCCGAAGGAAAGGAAGTGCAGCGGGGATTGGATCCCGGCGACACAAGAAAAATTGCAAGGGCGTTGGATACAAGCTGGGTAATCACTTTTCCGCAGGGAACCACCAAACCTTTTGCACCGGGGCGCAAAGGAACGGCATATATCATTAAACAAAATCAACCGATTGTTGTACCCATCGTTATCAATGGTTTTTGGCGTGCATTCAATAAAAAAGGATTGAAGTTTAAAAAGAAGGGAAGCCTTCTTTCAGTTACAATTAAAGAACCATTGGATATTGATTACAATGCTCCCGTTGAAACCATTCTGGAACAGGTGATGGATGCCATTGAACAAAGTAAAAAGTATATGCTCAAGGGCAGGCATCATTTAATGACCATTGTTGATAAATGAGATGCATTAAAAAATAATTGAAACAGGATGAACTGCAGTTCATCCTGTTTTATTGCGTATAACGCAGGTGTGTTGGTTTGTGCTGAAGAATTAGGGGTGATAGGTTTGAAGCATACTCAAAACTAAACACGGTAAATAAGAAATACAAGTGGGAGTTTACGTTCGTTGTTGGCGGGGACGCCAATAACAGCAGAAAGTATATAACAAAAATGCTGACCTTACTCAATAGCCTTCCTTTAATTCATCTATAACTTTTATCCTTCCTATACTCAGGCGCAAGAAGCCAACGCTCTTTTCCCCGCCTCATTCTTGTGCCAGACTTGTGCCTGACTTGGTGCTTCGGCCTGTTAGAGTAGTCAAGTCAAAAAGCCTGTGTCAAATAAATTAAGCTTGAAATAAAAAAGTAAAACTTTGTCCCTGTTATGTTTATGCAAAATGGAATGAGTTATAAAAACCGCAATTGAATTATTTGTAGTCTGCAATTTTAATTAGCTTGGTTACATTTAGAACAATAATTTTTCTGCCCTTTGTTTCAAGAATTTTATCCTGTTTAAATTCAGAAAGCACCCTTACTACATTTTCTCTTGCTGTGCCAACAAGACTTGCTAAATCATCTCTGCTCATATTTATTTCTACTGGCATGCCAGCCTGAAAATTTACTTTGTATTTTTCTCTTAGAACTATTAATTGAAGTGCCAGCCTTTCTCTTACAGATTTTTGTGCAAACATGCTGAGGCTGTTTGCCAATACCGCAAACTCATGGCTTAATGTTTTTAATAGCCGTCTGCTTAATACTTTTGACTGGTGCAATGTTTCTAAAAAATCTTCTTTAGGTATAAATGCAATCCTGCTTTCTTCCAATGCTGCTGCACAATCGGGATAGCGGTCTTCGGAAAGTATAGCATGGTAGCCTAATAATTCACCTTTGTTAGCTACATAAATAATTTGCTCCTTTGCATCTTTGTCCAATTTGTATTTCTTTACCTTCCCGTCAATAATATAAAATATGCCGGAAGGATAAGCTCCTTCTCTAAAAATGATTTCTCCTTTTTTATAAACCTGTTCTGATTTATTAGCTGTCAGTAGTTCCAAATCATCCGCAGGCAAATCTGCCAAAACGGATTCGCTTTTAAAATCCCATTTATCTATTGGAAATACGCCTTTAATACTCATTGTAGCTGCAAATTTACCCTTTTAAAAATTGATAAAAATCACTTTTTAAGTTGAGAAGGTTTACCGCAATGGGGGAATATGTGAAATAGCTTTGCAGTATGAATACACAACAATTATCCCCCAAAGACCTGTATTACACAAAAGACCATGAATGGATTGACTTTCAGGGTACAGTTGCATACATGGGTATTTGCAAGTTTAAACTTACTGGCTTTAAACAAATACAGGAAATAAGGTTTAATGAACCAGCGGGTTTTAAAAAGCAAGGCGAAGTTGTTGCAACCGTAAAATATAATGATTATCTGATTGAAGCCCATATGCCAGTAGATGGGAAAGTGTTGCAGGTGAATGAAAAATTAGTTTCTGGAAACCCAAATATATTGTTGGATTGTGCCGAAAGTAGTGCTTGGATTGCTTTAATTGTACCCTCGCTGCCACACGAAAGGAAAGATTTACTACTACCCAAACAATACCAGATGAATGGCAAAAGTAAGTATGCAAAATAATAACCTTGAAATTGTAAGAATAAAAATATGCCGTTACTCGAAAAACGAATTAATACAGAAAGCTGGTTTAGCTCTGATGCACAGTTTAATCAACTTTATCCTGCTTCCATTCAGTTGCTGGCACAGCGCCACTGGACACCATTGGTTGTTGCAAGAAAAGCTGCTAATTTTTTAGCTGCTGAAAGTAAAGTGAAGATATTAGACATTGGAAGTGGCGTAGGCAAATTTTGCTTGGCTGCCGCTCATTACAGACCAAAGGCATTTTATTATGGAATTGAACAAAGAAAAAGATTGGTCAATCATGCAGAAGCAGCAAAAGAAGCGCTCCGGATTGAAAATGTTTCTTTTATGAACGGGAATTTTACTCAAATCGATTTCAGGAGTTACGACCACTTTTATTTTTACAATTCGTTTTACGAAAATATAACAGGTACTGATAAAATAGATAATAGCATAGACTATTCTTTAGAATTGTTTAATTATTACAACCGCTATTTATATAAGCAATTAGAGCAAAAGCCATCAGGAACCAGGCTTGCTTCCTTTCATAGCCTGGAAGATGAAATACCGCAAGGCTATCATATTGTTGGTTCTGAAATGAATGACTTATTGAAATTTTGGATAAAAATTTAAGAGATGAAAATTTATTTTGAATATGATGTAAGTGAATTAATCAACAAACTTAAAGTAGCGGATGTCTATTTAGAATGCGAAGCGATTGTTTTAGAAAATATTAAAAAGCATACCGATAAAAATATTTCAATAATTTTTATTGAAGGTTATATTAAGAAATTGCATAGATATTTTGAAGATAAGACGGTAATAAATAAAGGGAATGCTGATTGTATAAATTATAGGTATGCGGCTGGTTTTTTAAATACAATAATAGCCACTCCTTACTGGCACAGTTGGATTAAGACTTCAGATTAATAAGTGGTTAAAAGAAAATATTTTATATGAGCAACAATACTAAAGCAAAAAAGCGATATTTTTTATGGACAATATTTAATCATAAATGCCCTCATTGCAGAGAAGGTAATATGTTTCAGGATAAAGGTTCTTACCATCTTAAAAGTTTTATGAAGATGAATGAAAAATGCCCTTTATGTGGACAGGAAACGGAAATAGAACAAGGCTTTTATTATGGAACCGGTTATGTAAGCTATGCACTTACAGTTGCATTTTCTGTTTCCACTTTTGTTGCATGGTGGGTATTGATTGGAATATCGGTGGACGATAACCGTGTATTTTGGTGGATGGGTACAAATGCTGTTCTAATGATTTTATTACAACCATATTTTATGCGACTTAGCAGAGCGGTTTGGTTATCATTTTTTGTAAAGTATAATGCCAATTGGAAATCTGAAAAAAATAATATAGCCGTTGTATGACGAAAGTTATCATTCTTAACCAGCAAAATATTTAACCATGTCATTACCATTAGATGAGTACAGAACTAAACTTATCAATAAAATTCTGTTTGCCGCTTCGCAGGAAGAAGTAAAGCGTTTTATTGATACAGCTTTGAAAGCCTTAGAACAAAATAAAATAAACGGTCACATTATTTCCCGGGTTATCGAAAAAATAATCAGCGACCTTGAATTGTTTAGTCCAATGAAAAAAGAAGCACAGCAATGGAGCAATATAAAGATTGCTTTAATACTTTTCAATCGTATCAAAAATAAATTAAACACTATGGCTAATTAAATTTTAATGAAATGTTTAAGCCTAAAATATTTGATACCTTAAAAAACTATACCCGCCTGCAGTTTGGTAAAGATGTAATGGCAGGATTGATAGTAGGCATAGTTGCGCTACCACTTGCCATTGCCTTTGCTATTGCTTCCGGCGTATCGCCGGAGAAAGGATTATATACAGCCGTTATTGCAGGATTTATTATTTCGGCAATGGGTGGAAGCCGTGTGCAGATTGGCGGACCTACCGGCGCATTTATTGTAATTGTGTATGGCATTGTGCAGGTACATGGAATAAGCGGTTTAATCATAGCAACTTTCATGGCAGGTGTAATGCTTATCATTTTGGGCTTTGCCCGGCTTGGTTCTGTAATAAAATTTATTCCTCACCCTTTAATCATTGGATTTACCAGTGGTATTGCCATTCTTATCTTCTCATCCCAAATGAAAGATTTTTTCGGATTGAAGATGGGGGCAGTTCCTGCAGATTTTTTAGATAAATGGAAAAGCTATATTGAAAGTTTTGGGTTGGTAAATATGTATGCCGTACTTATTGCTACAGCGACTGTGGCTATTATCTTACTGTGGCCAAAAGTTACTCATAAAATACCCGGTTCACTTATTGCAATATTGGTAACAACGGCAGCTATGCAAATGCTCCATCTTCCTATTGAAACTATTGGTAGTAAGTTTGGAAGTATCCCTTCGTCTTTACCAATGCCGGTAATTCCTCATGTAGATTTTGCAACCATCAAAAATTTAATACAACCTGCTTTTACTATTGCATTGCTGTGTGGTATTGAATCCTTATTATCGGCAGTTGTTTCAGATGGTATGATTGGTGGAAACCATAAATCAAATATGGAATTAATTGCACAGGGAACGGCTAATATTTTTTCTTCCATTTTTGGCGGCATTCCTGCCACTGGAGCAATTGCCCGTACTGCAACCAATGTAAAGAATGGTGGCCGCACTCCAGTTGCAGGAATTGTTCATGCAATTACATTGCTGCTGATAATGCTTTTTATTGGGAAATGGGCAGCGTTGATACCAATGGCAACGCTGGCAGGCATTTTAGTAGTAGTTGCGTATAATATGAGTGAGTGGGAAAGTTTTGTTTCTGTATTTAAAGGCCCACGAAGTGATGTGGCTGTATTGCTGACAACTTTCTTGCTGACGGTATTAGTTGACTTGACAGTTGCAATTGAAATAGGTATGGTGTTAGCCGTTTTCCTGTTTATGCGTAAAATGATAAAGTTTAGTGGTGTAAGTATTTTGACAAAAGATATTGATGACAATGGCAATGGAAAAGATAAAGACGCTATTGGAAATTTTACTATTCCTGAAAATGTAGAAGTATTTGAAATTACAGGCCCGTTATTTTTTGGTGCTGCTTACAAGTTTAAAGATGCGATGAGGTTTATTGAGAAGCCTCCTAAAGTTCTTATCATAAGAATGAGGCAAGTTCCCATAATTGATACTTCCGGAATAAGAACTTTAGAAGAAGTATTTAAAGAATCAAAACACAGGGGAACAAGATTAATTTTATCAGAAGTACATAGTCAGCAGGTGATGAAAGAATTACAAGATGCAAGATTGCTGTTTTCTATTGGCAAGGCGAATGTAACAAACAGTTTTGAAGAGGCATTGTCAAGAAGTTATGTATTGTTACAGGATATGCAGTTCAATAAGAATTTTCGTTAGCGGATTAATACAAATAACCATCTGTTGTGCCTGAATTGTTGTTATTTTAAAAAAGTGTCGAACCCAAAATCTGATGTTGAAGTTAACAACTAAAAGCCAAATAGAATTCGGTCAAGCCCGATATTAGCTGATAGTAGTACAACTGATGATTGTTATTCCGTCCGCCAGCCTTGCGGCAAACCTTTTGTTGCCTGCTGTACATTGTCAAGCACTTGGCATATTTATGTCGTATAAGCTATAATAGCTGGTTAGGAGCTTTCAAAATTTTCTGATATGAATAGTTCCTTTGTAATGATACGGCAATTTTCAGCCAATTGATTTAGTGTACAAGTGATAAAATCAAGATTTACAGGTAATCCTTTTTCGGTTTCTATAAAATCAAAATAAAGAATATTTTTTTCGCTAACATCATGGGAACCTTTTAACTGCTTGAATATATCCAAAGCCCTATGGCGATTGTTTCCTATAAAGAATTTTGCAAAGCTTTCAAGCCCCTTATGTGTCTTTAATGTTATCGTTATATAAAATTGTGTTTCCATAAAATAGTCAACTTGGTTGAAATTATTAATAATATGGTCTGACCGCTAATGTACAGTCTATGCCTGAAATTAAAGCCAACTGAAATTCATACTAATCCTCATATTTTAATTAGCCGACTTACTTAACTTTTTGATATTTCTGAGTATAAATTCTCCGGTGTTTCTTATGTGGCTTGGTCGTTTGTAAATAAACGTCCTGATGATGTTAATCCAAATTGCTGTCATTAACATTGTAGCAGAAATTACCGTCAAAGTAAGCTGATACCAAAAGTCACTTACTAAGTTTTGTGATTTGGCTGCGAAACATAATACGAGGCTAAATTCCCCGATTTGAGAAAGTAAAGCACCTGCATAAATACTGCTTTGCCAACTTTCATTTAACAGGCGAAATATTATTGCATTGATTACACTGTTAACAAGAAGTATAATGCCGACTATCAAAAATATTAAACCAATGTGATGAGTTAAAAAATCAACATTGATTTGCAACCCGATTGATAAAAAAAACAATGATAAAAAGAATACCCTGAAAGGTATCAAGTTTGTGTCTAACCATTGCATTGATGTTGACTTAGAAATTAATAAACCCCCGATTAATGCCCCAATAGCAGCAGATAAATGAACGATTTGTGTTAGCAAGCCGAACCCGAAACAAAGTAACAACCCCACAAAAACTTGTGCTTCATGGTCATTTTTTAATTTGTTGGGAAAATGAAAATTAATACTTCTATTGCTAAATGCAAATCTTAAATAAAGTGTGATAGCAATAGTAGAAGTCACAAGAAGAATTATTTGATTAATATTGAAATTTTTCTGTCCAAAAAGGTTTATTACAAGTATCATTGGAACTAACAAAAAATCTTGTAAAATCAAAATCCCCGAAGTAAGAGTTCCCAAAGATGTTTTTATTTCATTGTTTTTTTCAAGGTATTCAAGAATAATAGCAGAACTGCTTGGACTAATTATAAATGAAAAAAGCACAACATCTTTCCAACTCCAGTCTTGATAGAAACCTAACAGGAAAATAAACAGGAAACTCAAAAACAATTGGGCAGCCACACCAATTATAGGCTTTTTTATGTTTTTAGCCAACGTCTGAATTTCCATTTTTGTGCCGATGAAAAACATTTGGATTAGTAACCCTAATTCGCCGATAACAGCAATGGTATCTGCATTTGAAAATACTTTGATACAGTATGGTCCTAAAAGTATTCCCGCAATGATGTAAGCAACAAAATAGGGTTGGTTTAATCTTTTTAAAAACAATCCTATTAATAAAATTGTAAGAAGCATTATTACAATGCTCTTTAAAAGCTCCTCAAAATTTATTATTGAAAGCAAAGTCATTTAGAATAACAGTTTAAATAACAAGAGTTGCCTTTTTATATAAGGCAACTCTTGAAATGAGGAAGTTGTTAATTAGGAAATTTGAATAAGCCTTGGTGGCTTTTGTTTTGCTTCCTCTTTCTTCGGAATGAGAAGATGCAATAAGCCATTCTCGTACTTCGCCTGGATTTTGTCAATATCCATTACGTCTTTTTGCAAAGTAAAGGTCCTTTGGAAAGATTGATAACTAAATTCCTTACGGGAATAGCGTTCATCGTCTTTCACCTCTTTTTCATTGCTTTTTTCGGAACTGATTGTCAAGGTGTTCTCATCAAGTTCAACTTTGAAATCTTTTTTTGTCATTCCCGGTGCAGCCACTTCCACTTCATAATTCTCGGCAGTTTCTTTAATGTTAACTGCAGGAATTGTGGTGTTGGTGTCAGAAAAATTCAAGTTTCCCCAATTAAATAAATCCCGATTGAAAAAATCGTCAAAAAGCACTGGCATTTGATTTAGCAGGCTTCCATTTCTTTTTACGAGTGTCATAGTTACCTCCTTTTTAATGGTTAATAAATAATTTTAAAAAAGGAAAATCAAGTTTTATGCCACTGCAATTTTGAGTTATGGAAAATGAAAATTTGTCGCAGAATAACTAAAAAAATGACAGTTTGAAAGTCAAAATTTCTGTTTTCGTGAATTTTAAAGTCTTTGTCACTTTGAATTTTAGGGTGTGTCCACGTATAGCAGGCAACGGTACGGCTTGGCGATGTGGCGGCATTTGAAAAACGTCCAGCCCGGAACCGCAGCCGAATAGAATTACTAATGATGAAGATAACAACTAAAGCTCAATAGTAAAAGTCAAGCCCGGACTGCTGCTGAATAGTGAACAAAAAGTTAAGTATATATTCGTCGCCCCGCCATATTGCCAAACCGCCTGTTATATGTTCGCCCTTCGTCTTGGTGCTTCAAATTTTTAGTCTGTGTCCACCGTGGCAGAGTGTGTCCCACGAAGCGTAGGAACAAGACAGGCTCTTTTGCAAGGTTGGCTTTTGTGTGTAAACCTATTTCAGGACAAGACAGGATAAGCAAGCGATGTGTTGCAAGTAAATCAAACAACGCATCTCTGCCAATTTGAATGTGATGTTGCTTCATAAAATCCTGCATCATATAAAGTAATTTTCGTGTGCCAACCCGCTTTAATATTTTGCGAATAAACAACACCATTTGCAAAATCAAATCATGCTGCAATGCTTCCCGTTCAGCATCTTTCCTGAATCTGTAAAACGCTTGTCGGCTGTAACCAAACAGTGAGCAAAGTAAACTGATGCTCCGACTTTCAAATTGCCCGATGTTCATGACTGCTTGGTGCCAAACTTTTTTTTCCAATCAATGCCGGTTTGCGTTCCGCCAATGCGGATGATTTCTTCCAACAGTTTGTTATGCAACCTTTGCTTGCGAAGTTCTTTCTGCAATAGCTTCATTTCTATTGGAAATTCTGGTTCTTTCATACCAGTTTGATTTTCTTTTCTGCGTTTCATTTTTTCACGCCAGGAAATGCTTCTTCCCTGGTAAGCCCACACCCAGCCGGCAATGGTGCGATAGGAGATGTTGTATTTGGTTCCGAGTTCACGGAATGTGTAATCACCCGAAAGATATTCGGCAATGATTTCTTCTTTTGATTTTCTTTTTTGACTCATTTTGTGTGAAATAAAGTTAACATTTCTGTCAACCTATTTCAGGACAAG
>CAMTVU010000005.1:0-10770 GCA_947085245.1 uncultured Chitinophagaceae bacterium
GCTGAAAGGAAAAAGGAACGGCTTTAGCCTTGAAATATAATCATGGCTAAAGCCGCTTATGTATTTGAGTGAAACCCCAACTTGAAAGTAGGGGTTATAAAAATTCACCTGGTTTCCGCATTTGAGCCATCTGCTCACCCCTCCATCTTTTCTAAGTTATAAAAGGAAACCGGCTGAAAATGATTTTCAATGTTCCGATTTCAATAACCCCGACTTTCAAGTCGGGGAGGCTGAAAGGAAAAAGGAACGGCTTTAGCCTTGAAATATAATCATGGCTAAAGCCGCTTATGTATTTGAGTGAAACCCCGACTTGAAAGTTGGGGTTATAAAATTCACCTGTTTTCCGCATTTGAGCCATCTATTCACTCCACTATCTTTTCTAAATAATACAAATTTCCGTTCTTATCAATTCCCTGTATCACTACTTTAAATTTCTTTGTGTAATCGTTGTTGTAAAATTGAATGATTGCTTTGCCGCTGCTGTCAAATTTTATATGTGGTTGCCAAAGCAGGGTAGTGCGGCGGTCTTCAATTTTTATAATTTCAGGGTTTGAGAAATCAGGCACGGAAAACGAAGCGGAGATAGAATACCCGGTTAATGATGAAGCGTCAAACCCAGGTTTTTTTCCTGCATTTTTCTTTGTATAGATCATTATACTTCCTTCAGCACCGGCACCTATTGCAAAAGAACCAACAATTACATTAGGAGTGCGGTTGGCTTTAATCAAAGCAATATCAGCCGGGTTGATCATGGAAACTTCCCATGCATCAATTGGAATTTCATTGAGAAAAAAAGCAATGGGAACAGCAGATACTGAGTTTGAAGTGCCATCGCCATTGGCAACCCGGTCGTTTGAAAGTGTGTAACGGTTAAAGGATACCATTGGCTCGTTAGAGGTTGCACTGGATACATATAAACCCGGTATTAATTCCTGCAGCATTTGCCACACACTTGCATAACCAAAATTTTCATTGGGTATAACACTGAAATCACTGTTTCTGAAAAGGTCGGATGTGTACACCTGGCTTACAGAATCTTCCTTTGTTATTTTTTTCCCTTTGATGATAATTTCGCTTAACTCTTTTCCCAGGTTTGATGTACTGTAATTTTTTATAAAATCATTCTGCTGCTGAGAGATTATTTTTTCTTCTGTCAACTTTGGATTGAGTAAAAAAGAGGTTGTAATTTTTGAAAGTGTATCAATGTATGAAGGCTGTAAGCTGAAGGAAACTTTACGTTTCTTTTTTTCTTTTGTTACTCCCTGCAAATACACGGTTGCTTTTTTCCAGAAGTCAAGATCATTTACGGCAAAGGAACCCTTCTTGTCGGCCCTTGCTGTTGACATGATGGTAGTAGAATCTTCTCCTTTGGTAATGATATTGATCCTGCTTGAATCAAAGGCCATTGATTCTTTATCTTTTACAACCGAACCCCTGATTGAAATTCCTGTTTCAAAAAAATAGTTCAGCAGGGTTTGCCTTCCGGTTTTGATTTGTTCCCAGCTAAAATTTCCGGGCCGGGTTGTAAGAGCCAATACATCATGATAAACGGTACGCAGGCTGTCTGCAATTGTATTCAAATTAAAAGAATAGTTTTTTTGTTGTTTGTTTGATTGAATATGGAAATAGTTTTCTGCATTGATTGGATGAATAAAGCCGGGCATAGGTAAATCGGCAGGAATCACTGCTATTGATACATTCGGAGTATCAATGCCGTTAAACGTCAGTTCAAAGCTGTTAAGCCCTTTAGGTTGCGTGTTAACGGTAAGCGGATTTAAACCGATGGTTGATGCATTGTTTTGCTGAACCAGTATCCATCTTTCTGCCAGCGGATTCAATTGTTCATCAAAAGCAGTAACCTGTATGAAACCATTTGATAAATTCTTTTTATTTAAAACAGTTGCATTTTGCTGTTCCTCCAGGTTAAATTCATTCAGCAACACCACCTTGCCATCCTGTTGGGCAAGAACAATGATTTTTTTATGTGTGTTGATAAATGCTTCAGTTGCTTCAGCTCCTATAAAAAGTTTTGCGGGGGAGAGATTGGTTACTTTTAAAACCATTCCATCATTTGCAGCAACAGGCAATTGAAAAATTTCAGAGGAATTGAGATTATGCTGAATTACCAATTTGTACGTTTTGTTTTTTTCAGGAACAAACTCAAGCAAGCCGGTTCCGTTCTCAAAAAAGGGAGAAGAAACAATAGTATTGTTTGCAGCATCCATTAATTTCAATGCATATACTTTTAATACCGGCAATCCATCTTCTCTGGATATTTGAAAGGCAACTCTGTTGCTGATGCCATTTACGAATGTTCCTCCTTCGGGGAAAAAAGATACAGATGATGTTGAAGCTGCAGGTACAAATGATTTACTCTGATCCTTTTTGCCGAGCACAAAAAAATACTGTTCACCAATGGTAAATGGTTGGTTCAGCATCCATAAAGAGTAAGAACGCAAACGATAGATTCCTGTTGCTAAAGTATCAGGCAAATGATAGTTTCCATTTGCCAATCCATTTTCTGTTTTCCACATTCCCTTGTGATAAATTTTTCCTGATGCATCACTCAAATCTGTATAAATCACTTTGCTGAGGGTAGAAGGTTTTCCCAAAAGGGTAAGCCAGGTTGAAAACCAAACGGCTTCGCCCGGCTGATAAAATGCTTTATCCGTATGTACAAAACATTTTTCAACAGGATTAAGTTCATAGTAATTACGGAGATTGGTGATGAGCTTGGCAAGTGCAGTATCATTCATCTGAGCATTTGCAGCAGTTAAAAAAGCAAAAAGCAAAAAAGATAAGAAAATGTGTTTCATCTGTTCATTTTTTATAGCTCCTTTCATATTGGTGAAATGGGGTCACAAAATACAACAAAGAGGCTGTCTCATAAATAAACTTTTGGAGATTTTATTCGGATCCCTGATGGAGAACCGAACTCGTTTAAGCAAATCTCAGGAGCTTTATTTATTTATCAGACAGCCTCTTTGTAAAAAAAAGAAGTAACTCCGCCAGTTAAATAAACAGAATGAGATGTGTTGTTAGATTTTTGTACTAACAACCTGATAGTGGAAGGGGTATTTTAATTTGTTTTGGTTTTATCTTTTGCGGCTTTAATTTCTTTCAGTTTATCAATCGAGCTGCTGTTAAACGGATATTTTTCAAGCGCCATCCTGTAATATTTTTCCGCATTCTCCATATCACCCGTGTTAAAATAATATTCTCCATACGAATCATAAGGGTTGCAGCCATCAGGATAGAGCTGCACGTATTTTTCAAAATGTTCTTTTGCAGATGCATTGTCTTTTTTTACCTGCATATATCCATAACCAAGGATGTTATGAATAGAAGGTTGATCAGGAAATTTTGCCAGGTATTCCTGTGCCGCAGTAAACTGTTCTTCCGGTGCAGCACGGGTAATTACATATAAGAAACCAATAAAACTGCCATCAGGAAACATCGCATACAAATCGGCCCATATTTTTTGATTGTCAGCATTCGTGTTATCCGGTTTTGCAAGAGTTACAAATAATTGTTCACCTGCAGTTTTTCCGGTTGCACTTGCCATAGCTCTTTCTGAATAGGACTTTCTTGTATTACCACTGGTAAGGTTGGTCATCAGCGTAAGTACAACTGTAAAATCAGGATCCAGCTCGAGTGCCTGTAAAAATTTGTCATAGGCCTGTGCAAATTCAATGTTCATCATATGAAATGCACCTTTACCGGCCAGTTCTTTTGCCTGGTCAGATTTGGTGGTCCAGGTCATTGTTTTTTTTTGTGCAATGCCCTGGGCGGTAAACAGAAAGAAAACAATAATACCCAGCAGTTTTACGAAATGTTGTTTCATAATGCTTGTTTTTTAGTGAAAAAATGTATGAACCGGGGTAAGAAAAAAAAAGACAGTTTGGAAGGATCGGAGAAACAAGTGTTAACAGGTAGAATGAGAAGGTACAACAATTAACTGCAAATCCAAATAGCAGTTGCAGAAATTCATCTTTGCATCATTGATGCAGGGTTCTTTTGTTTATAAGATGCGTTGTTTTTTTACACGGTTCCCTTTATGCAGCGTTCTTTGCGTTGCAGGGAAGAAAGCTATTCAACTTTCTTTTATATATTGAACCTTACAGATTGCCGAGGATCGTTTGCAGTATGGGGTATTAATTTATTTCATCTTTATCTGTGAATCCGATACGCATATCCTAATGAAAAATACAATCCGCCTGTATTACTTTCACCGTTCATGCCGGTATCTTTTTGAACAGGAATCAAACCATAGGCAGCTCTAACATCCAGCAACAGCAGGTGAATTTTTGTTAATTCGTAACTGATTCCACCACCACCGGTTATTCCAATATTTACTGTACGTAAATCATCTTTCACATCGGTTGTTGCATCAAAAGATTGAGCGGGCAAAGGTTGCCCGTTAAAAGTTAAAGGTTGCGTTTGGTTTTTATCAAAATAAAACATACTGCTGCCACTTGTTTTTTGTTTTGCACTAAGCAGGAAGCCCACATAAGGCCCGGCATTTAAATAATAATGAAAGCCGATACCCCATTCCAGGTTTAACATCAATGGTATTTCCAGGTAATCCAGTACCGATTCATTATTGAAATTGGCGTATAATTTTGTACCGGTTGGTAACATGGCTGCTAATTGCTCAGGCACATCGGTAACGGGCTGCATTCCTGTACGTTTTCCACCCTGACCTGCAAAATTGATCATTGCACGCAGAGCCACTTGTTTGCCCAAACCATAATCAAAAAATATACCTGCAACGGGTCCCAGTCTTGATTTGTATCCTTCAGAAATTTCATTGCCGCTCTTAGATGACAGTTGAGGAACGCTTATACCTCCATGTACTCCTATGGTAAGGGATTGTGCGCAACTGTGCAAACTAACAGGAAGAAGAATGCTGATAATAAAAGTATGTGTTTCATAAAATGAATTTTGGGCTCCCTAAAAAGACTTCATTGGATGGCAAAATGCAAGAGTTGTAAGAAAATGTAGAAAGATTTGTTTCGGTTCGCAAACGGGTATTGTTTTGTTTCTGATAACGCATCCCTCATAGCCCTGTATTAGCTGAGGACGTTGCGTTTGTTAGATGTTTACGTTTACGCAACATCCCTTGCGGAGATGTTGTTTGATAGAAATTGTATAGCTCCGGCAGGAGTAACCTTTTTATAAAAATATCACAAACAGATTAACAGGCGACTCCTGCCGGAGTCAAAAGATTTTGTGATTATATTTTTCTATAAACGGGATGCCCCGATGGGGCAGGAACGATAAACTAGAAAGTTGATTATTGAGAATTGAAGCAAATTAAATTGATTGCTTAAACTCCTGTCGTTAGTGAAAAGAGGCCGACCGAGAATATTTTTGAATGCCTTGAGAATCGCTTAAACGCCATTTTCTCTCCATCACCTATCCGAGAGGCCTTTAATTCTCGGTCAGCCTCAAAACACCAGACGATGGCGTTTTTTTTTGGATATACCAACAGGGGCAATATCTCATACATCCCACAAATCCAATCAATCCCAGTTCAGACAATTAAATATCAATCGCTTCGCCGTAAGCAGCAGCAGTTGCTTCTTTCACCGCTTCACTCATGGTTGGGTGCGGATGAACGGCATTAAGAATTTCGTGTGCAGTTGTTTCCAACTTTCTTGCCACAACAACTTCTGCAATCATTTCTGTTACACTTGCACCTATCATGTGTGCTCCAAGAAACTCACCATACTTTGCATCGTAGATCACTTTTACAAAACCTTCTGTACTTCCGGCAGCACTTGCTTTGCCGCTGGCCATAAAAGGAAACTTGCCCACCTTTATTTCGTAACCTGCATCTTTTGCTGCTTTCTCAGTATAACCAACGCTTGCAATTTCAGGCGTACAATACGTACAACCGGGGATATTATTATAATCCATTGCTTCGGGAGTGTGGTTGTATTTCTTTTCCATGTAAGCAATATGTTCTGCAGCGTTGATGCCTTCTTTACCTGCAACGTGTGCCAAAGCCTGTCCGGGTGCAACATCACCAATGGCATAAATGCCGGGAATATTTGTTTGTCCGTATTTATCAACAGCAATTTTTCCTTTTTCTGTTTTAATGCCGGTTTCTTCTAACCCAATGTTTTCAATATTGGCTACCACTCCGGCGGCGCTTAATAAAATATCAGCTTCCAGTATTACTTCGCCTGTTGCTGTTTTTACTTTTGCTTTTACACCTGCGCCGCTTGTATCAACACCGGTTACTTCAGCGCTGGTCATAACGGTCATTCCTTTTTTCTTCAATTGTTTTTCCAATTCTTTGGAGATGTCTTCATCTTCAACAGGAACAACTCTCGGCATAAATTCAACAATACTGATTTTTGTTCCCATGCTGTTATAAAAATCAGCAAACTCAACACCTATGGCGCCACTGCCAACAATAATCATTGAATTGGGTTGTGCGGGCAACACCATTGCTTCACGATAGCCAATGATCTTTTTTCCATCCTGCGGCATGGAAGGCAGTTGCTTGCTGCGACCACCTGTTGCTATTACAATATATTTTCCTTCAACAATGCTTTTGCTTCCATCAGTTGCTGTTACTTCCAATTTGCCTTTTGCAGCAATTTTTCCGTAGCCCATAATTACATCAATCTTGTTCTTCTTCATGAGGAACTGAACACCTTTGCTCATTTTATCGGCAACACCACGGCTGCGTTTTACAACAGCTGTAAAGTTGTGTTGAATATTTTCTGCGCTGATGCCATAATCGGCACTGTGTTTCATGTATTCATACACCTGTGCACTTTTGAGCAAAGCTTTGGTGGGAATACAACCCCAGTTTAAACAAACACCACCGAGGCTTTCTTTTTCAACAATTGCTACTTTTAAACCAAGTTGTGATGCACGGATAGCAGCAGGATAACCACCAGGGCCGCTACCGAGAACGATTACATCGTATGCCATATTTATTAATTGAGAATTTGTTAGTTGATAATTGATAATTGACCGGCTGCGAAGGTAACTTATCAGGGGCAATTGGCAAAGAGTGGGAGGGATAGATACGCAGATGACACGGATAAGGGCG
This sequence comes from uncultured Chitinophagaceae bacterium, assembly GCA_947085245.1. Classification (GTDB taxonomy): domain Bacteria; phylum Bacteroidota; class Bacteroidia; order Chitinophagales; family Chitinophagaceae; genus Lacibacter. Next base: position 7,073 of record CAMTVU010000005.1, read on the forward strand.
GATGAACACGAATTGGATAATATAAATCCGTATTGATCTGTAGTAATCAGTGTTATCTGTGTTTCTATCCAACTGAGCAGAGTTTTTGCATTCTTATAACAAAACAAAGCTGCTACTTTGTAAAGCTGGACTAAAATTTGGCTGTGGAAAATAATAAACAGTGCAGCACGTTTTAGTGCAAGGCAAGATTTACATTTGTTTGCTACTACGCATAAAGCTTCGTAGCATTTATAAAACCATATAACACACATGGACTTTTTTCTTCTCCAGGCTCAAAACATTGTTGATACCCTGAACAAAGCAGCAACCACGCAGCCCGTTGCTCCCAAAGAAATGCATATTATTGATATGATGATAAAGGCAGGGTGGGTTATGATTCCACTGCTTATTTTAAGCGTTGCTACAGTATATGTATTTGTTGAACGCTGGCTGGCCATTAAAAAAGCCGCACAGATAGATGATAATTTTATGAACATCATCCGTGATAATATTGTTAGCGGTAATGTAACGGCTGCAAGAAATTTTGCACGCAACACTGCCAATCCTGTTGGCCGCATGATTGATAAAGGATTGCAACGCATTGGTAAACCCATTGATTCCATTGAAAAAAGCATGGAGAATGTGGCGCAACTGGAGATGTATAAATTAGAACGGAATGTGAGTATTCTTTCCGTGATTTCGAAAGTAGCTCCCATCTTTGGTTTTGTTGGTACACTGGTGGGTTTGATGCAGTTGTTCTTCAACATCAACGCAACAGGTGAATATGAATTGAGTACTATTGCCGGTGGCATTTACACCAAGCTGGTAACTTCCATCAGTGGTTTGGTGATTGGTTTGATTGCTTACCTGTTTCATAATATCCTTCATACACAGGTGGAAAAAGCAGTGAATAAAATGGAAGCATCTGCCACTGACTTTTTAGATGTACTACAGGAACCAACCCGATAAACAAAACAGAAATGAATCTCAGAAAGAAAAGAGGTGAATCATCGGAAGTGTTTACGGATGCGTTGAACGATATCCTGTTCATCCTGCTCATGTTTTTTTTAATTGTATCAACACTGGCCAACCCCAATGTGCGGAAAGCATCTTTGCCTAAAGCAAAAAGCAATACCCGCAGCAAACAAACCGTGGTGGTAACCATTGATGCAACCAATCGTTTTTATGTAGGCTCAACACCTGTTGACCCTTTATTAATGGATACTACTTTGGCACAGATCATCCGAACCAAACGTACAAGTGGTGAAGAGGTGAGTATTGTAATTAATGCCGACAGAAATGCTACCATTGAAAGTTTTGCTGCCGTGCTTCGTGCTGCTGACAGGTTAGGTGTAAAGGCAGTAATGAGCGTGGATAAGAAGGGAGTTCAGTAGGTTTATGGTTTCTGGTTTTGTGTTTGTTGTTGGCGTGATAAATTGAAATCTATTAAAATAGTTTCATGAATTATTTAAAAGTATCTTTCTTTTATACTGTTTGAATTAAAAGAACAATAACCCCCAAACTACAAACCTAATACGGCTTTCACCATCCGCTCATTCCCGCTCATATCTTTTTTCAATTCAACATTGAATCCTTTTTGCTGAAATAGTTCTGCTGTTTCTTTTCCAAGTTCCTGGTTGATTTCAAGATAAATAACGCCGTTGCTGTTGAGATGTGTTAAAGCAAAGTCGGCTATTTTACGATAAAATAATAACGCATCTTCATCCGGCACAAACAAAGCTTTGTGCGGTTCGTATTCCAGCACATGCTCACTCATTGTTTTTGCTTCGCTGCTTTTGATGTAAGGAGGATTGCTGACGATGATATCATACATGCCCAACTCTTTCCATTTGCTTTCCTCTAAAAAATCAAGAAGTTGAAAATTGATTTCTGTTTGATGTATTACTGCATTGCTGATAGCGGTGTGCAATGCTTCACTGCAAACATCAATGGTTGAAACTTCTAATGCAGGAATATTTTTTTTGATGGAGATGGGGATACAGCCGCTGCCTGTGCCAATATCGAGGATTCTGAATTTGGAATTTGGAATTTGGATTTTGGAATTTGGATTTTTCGCTTCGCTGATGATCCAATCAACCAACTCTTCTGTTTCGGGTCTTGGAATTAATACAGTTTCATTTACTTCAAATTTCAAACCATAAAACCACACTTCATTCAATACATATTGTACAGGACGATGATTTAATAATTGTTTGATGATTTGAGTCAACTTCTGTTCATCTGCAACAAATGGGTTGCCGTAATGCATTGCTTTTTCATTTCTGTTTATCCCCGTCAGGTTTTCTATAATTAAATCCGCAATTGAATTTGCTTCATGTATATCATAAATACTTGTGAGAGCATCCGTAATTTTTTTGCCTGCTTCCTTTATTGTCATGCAATAAAATTAGCAGGATTAAACAGAATGTTAGCATGTTCATGCAAATTGCATTTTATGATATTGAATATAAGGATGAATTGCCACAGGTTTCAAGATATGAATTGATAGAGTTTCAGGATATGAATTGCCACAGGTTTCAAGATATGAATTGATAGAGTTTCAGGATATGAATTGCCACAGGTTTCAACCTGTGGATACAGAGAGCTCGGAGAATAAGTGGGCTTTAGCCCAAAGCTTGAGGATTTTTTTCTTCTAACCCCTGGCTGAAGCAAGGGGCAATTCAGAAGCAATTCAAAAAAATTGCTTCTTCCGAAACAACTATTTTTGCAGCTTTGTCTATGACCATTGATGAACAATATATGAATCGCTGTATTGAACTGGCCCGTAAAGGAGCAGGCTCTGTTGCACCCAATCCAATGGTGGGGGCGGTGCTGGTGCATGATGGAAAAATCATTGGCGAAGGATGGCATGAGCAATATGGTGAAGCACATGCAGAAGTGAATTGCATCCATCAGGCCATTCAAAATGGCCACACGGAATTGATTCCGCATTCAACCATTTATGTTTCTTTAGAGCCCTGTGTACATTTTGGAAAAACACCGCCATGCAGTGATCTTATCATCCAGCATAAAATTCCAAAAGTTGTTATTGGTTGCAGAGATCCGTTTGAAGAAGTAAATGGAAAGGGAATTGAAAAGTTGCAGGCAGCAGGAGTGGAAACGGTTGTTGATGTGCTGAAAGATGAATGCAGGGAATTGAACAAACGTTTTTTTACATTTCATCAGCAACATCGTCCGTATATTATTTTAAAGTGGGCACAAACAGCAAATGGAAAGATAGCAGCCGCCCTAAATCCACCAGAAGGGGGGACTAATACAAACCCCGTAATTCAACGTTTACTTATCAGCAATGAATTCACCAATCGGTTAGTGCATCAATGGCGCAGTGAAGAAGCGGCTATTCTTGTTGGAACAAATACAGCCTTGCTGGATGATCCGCAACTCACCAATCGTTACTGGCCCGGCAAACAACCGCTACGTTTGGTATTGGATAAAGAACAGCGATTACCGGCTACACTTCAATTGTTTAAGGAAGGTGCAAAGACCATTGTCTTTAATACCATCAAACATTCCGAAGAAGGGAATATTCAATACTTTCAAATCAGCAATGATGCAAATGCAGTTCATCAAATTGTTCAGGCATTGTATCAATTGAATATTCAAAGTGTATTGGTAGAAGGAGGTGCAAAACTCCTGCAAAGTTTTATTGATGAAGGTATATGGGATGAAGCAAGGGTAATTGAAAATGAAGAATTGAA
>CAMTVU010000006.1:0-44614 GCA_947085245.1 uncultured Chitinophagaceae bacterium
TATATTCAACTTTTCTTACCCGTATATCATTTACATACAACGTTTGCCAGTAAGCAATGCCGGTTTCACCTGTATGTTCTGTTTTAGTAACTGCCAACCAATCCTGTGTTTGAAAAGGAAACGCTTGTATGTTCATTGTCAGTTTGTAATTATGGTATTTCTTACAACAGATTATTTTAAATGCAGGTAAGTCAAAGAACGAACTCTACATCTCTTCTACCCATTTATCTCTTTCATCGGGACTGAATTTCCAGGGTGCAAAATTATTTTCAACATTACTGAACATGGCATTCCATTCGCCGGGTGCATTACTGTCTTCCATAATCAATGAGCGGCGTAATTCTAAAATAATGCTGAGTGGATTGATACTTACCGGGCATTCTTCTACACATGCGTTGCAGGTTGTGCATGCACGGAGTTCTTCAACAGTAATATAATTGTTGAGCAAAGTTTTGCCATCGTCTTTATATTCTTTGTTGAGGTTGATGTTGCGTCCCACTTCTTCCAATCGGTCACGGGTGCTCATCATAATTTTTCTTGGACTCAATAGTTTACCGGTTGTATTTGCGGGACAAACAGCAGAACATCTTCCACACTCTGTGCAACTGTATGCATCCAATAAACTTTTCCAGCTAAGATCCATTACATCCTTTGCGCCAAACTTAGCAGGAGGTGTTGCATCAGTTGGAGCAAGTTCGGGCTGCATCATGTACTTCACTTCATTTTGCACAGAAGTCATATTGGCCATTGTTCCTGTATTGGTAAGTCGTGCATACCATGCATTAGGAAAGGCCAGTAAAATATGAAGGTGTTTGCTCCACGGTAAATAGTTTAAGAAAGCAAGAATGCCGAGTATATGCAACCACCAGGCGCTGCGTTCAATACCCATCAAAGCAGTATTGGATAAACCGGTTAAAGAAGATGCCAGTAAACCAGAAACAATAAAATTGCCCGTTTCATGATAATGTTCGGCGCCATTCAGTTGCAGGGCTCTGTCGGTTGAGTTCATAAGCAGGAACAAACTCATCAACACAATTTCAGTTATGAGGATATTGTTGGCATCAGTGCGTGGCCATCCGTTCAGGTCTTTACTGATGAAGCGTTGCAACTTAATGAAATTTCTGCGAATTAAAAAGATAACACAGGCTGCCAGCACCAGGAAGGCCAGCACTTCAAACGAATTAATTAACAGGGTATAAAAATCTCCCAGTACCGGCAGAAACAAACGATGAGTTCCCAGCAAACCATCCAACACTATTTCCAGTACTTCTATATTGATAATAACAAAACCAACATATACAAAAAGATGCAGCACAGCCACCATCGGATTTTTGAACATTTTCTTTTGCCCGAAAGCCAGCAGCAGCATATTCTTCCAGCGTTGAGAAGTGTTATCAGAAAAGTCTTCATCCACACCCAGTAAAATATTGCGGCGGATTTCTTTTACTTTTTTACTGAAGAACCAAATGGCTGCACCTAAACAAAGTGCAAACAAAACCTGCTGAACAATCTGCATACAAATAAATTGTGTTGCTAAGTTAAGTACTAAGTGTTTAGGTATAGCATACTTTGGCAGCCAGATGAATTTAATTTAAATGCTTGTAAATATGCTATGCCTCTTGTTGAACAATGGTTGGTTGATTCATATTTAATTTGCATCTTTACTTTGTACTGCGTAGCTTATGAGCGAAGCAGTAGTTTTAGAAATATGGAGAAGAAATACATTTTAGATAAAGAAACAACTTTGCGTAAGTTGAAGCGTCTTGCTTATGAAATAGCCGAACGCAATTATACCGAACAGCAGATGTTTTTTGCAGGTATCAGGCAAAGTGGATTTACAGTTGCCAAACTGCTGGCAAAAGAAGTAATGGAGATCAGCAATATTCATGTGGAACTTGTTGAAATAATTATGGATAAACGATATCCTGTTGAAGTGTTACTTGACAGGGAAATCGGATTCAATAATCAATCCGTAGTTATTATTGATGATGTGGCAAACAGTGGAAAGGTGATGCTTTATGCATTAAAACCTTTCCTCAACTTTCAGCCAAAACAGATCCAGACTTTGGTATTGGTTGAACGTACACATAAAACATTTCCCATTCAGCCCGATTATGTTGGGCTTTCAGTTGCAACTACATTGGAAGAACATATTTATGTAGAACTGGAAGGCGATGAAATTACGGGGGCTTATCTTGTTTAGTTGAGTTTGATTTCAAAAAGCTTTGACCAGTATTTGCCGGTAATAAAAAGTCGGTTGCCGGTACTGTCCCATGCAATGCCATTCAAAACATCCGATGGAGGAGCCTCCAATTCCGGGTAATTTTTTTTCAGTTCCGAAAAATCAATTCTGCCAACAACATTTCCTGTGGCGGGATCAATCTTTAAAACATAATCTGTTTGATAAACGTTTGCATAGATATATCCGTTGATGTATTCCAATTCATTTAAGTTGTTCTTCATCCCCGCATCGTCCTGAACGCTGATGCGTTTTATTTCCTTTAAGGTTTCAGGATCCCAAAAATAAATAGTGCTGCTGCCATCCGTTACTATCAGGTTTTTCCCATCATTGGTAAGCCCCCATCCTGCAATATCATAGCTAAACCCCTTAATTAGCTTGAAATCGGTGAAGTTGTATATAAACCCTTTCTTATTTTGCCATGTAAGTTGATAGATTTTATTGCCCAAAATTGTAATGCCCTCCCCAAATAATATTCCGGGTAAAGAGATTTCTTTTACTGTTTTGCCTGTAACATAATCTACCTTACGAAGTTTTGATTTGTCAGGAACTGAATCGGGGTTGCCTGTTCCTTCGTACAAAAAACCGTTTACATACTGCAACCCTTGTGTATAAGCCGATGTATCATGCGGATAAACTTTCATCAAACTGTAACTTAGTTGAACAGGTGGGGGAATGGTTGAAACAGGATTGCTTTTATCTTTTTCAGGATCGTTGTTACAGGCAATAAAAACAAAAGAGATCAGTAAAGTGCAGATGAACTTCATACATATAATTATATCAGTCAAAAATAGTGAAAAGGGCAGGAGCATACTGTGAAAAAGATGTGAACTGTGTTTCTTTGTATGGAAAACTGGCAGGATTTTTATACCATTAGTAGGAATATAAACGTTTATTAAATGATGCAAGCCACTACAACCCGTTTAAAGATTCTTTTCACAGGAGTTTTCTCTTTGATCTGTGTAATATCAATTGCACAGAAGAAAAAGAAAATGGAGCAGGATTACGAACGGGTCTTCCGGTTGGGAGCAATTGCCGCAGCCAATATCAACAGTATTGATGGTAAATCCTTCACGAAAGACTATAAATTCAATTACCAGTTAGGAGTTTTTATTCTCATCAACCCGTTCACCAAAATCGGATTTCAACCCGAAGTACATTTTGCTCAAAGTACAGCCACTTACTCAGATGATGCAGGCCAGATTTATGATGATCTGCTCAGCGGCAGTAACCAGGTGGCTGCAAGGCTGGATATGGTAAAGGTTATTGGTTTGATTAACATTGATATCGGTCCCTCACAAAGAGTAAAATGGCAAATTGGTCCACAGTGGAGCAGGATCGTCAATCAAAACACAGGAATACAGGGAAATGCCCGTGAAATTTTTAAGAATGGTGATTTCTCAGCAGTAACAGGCATCTGGCTTCAGCTTCCTTTCGTTTTTATCGGGGCAAGATATGAACACGGCTTCTCCAACCTCAACGATATTGATAACCGGGATACGTGGCGCAGCCGGGCCTTCCAGGTAATGGCCGGTGTAACTTTCTGATGAAATAATAATTTTCACTACTTTCCCGGCCGGTTTCTTTAAAAAAGTTCTTAAAACTTTTTGCAGGAAACAATTCAACCCATACCTTTGCGCTCCCAATTGAAAATTTGGGAAAGATCTTATGGCTCAACGTATCAGAATTAAATTGCAATCTTACGACCATAACCTGGTTGATAAATCTGCAGAAAAAATCGTGAAAACGGTTCGCAGCACAGGCGCTGTAGTAACAGGCCCTATTCCTTTACCTACACGTAAAAGAATATTTACCGTTTTGCGTTCACCACACGTTAACAAAAAGAGCCGTGAGCAGTTTCAACTGTGTACACACAAACGCTTGCTTGATATTTATACAAGCAGCAGCCGTACAGTTGATGCTTTGAGTAAGTTAGACTTACCAAGCGGTGTTGATGTGGAAATTAAAGCATGATGATTGTCCGCCGGGCGGACTATCCATCTCTAGTTCTTATAAATAAGTAAATGTTTCATCTCTCAACTTCATTTCTCTGAAGTGAAATAAAAGAGCTCTGAACAAATATTCTTTCCCTCACGGGAGAAGAATTAAAACAAAATATAAACTAGCCCTTCGTGGTTAGTTTACCATCGGTACTTCCGATCCAAAGTGGAAAAAAGGAAAAGGTCGATGGTAAACGGGGATTGAATGACGCCGCCAAGCGTCATGTCTCAACAACCTTACAGGGCATAAACTGTAAAAAAATGAAAGGTATTATTGGTAAAAAGATTGGCATGACCAGTATCTTCAGTCCCGATGGTAAGCAAACAAGTTGCACCATCATTGAAGCTGGCCCCTGTGTTGTTACACAGGTAAAAACGCAAGACGCTGACGGGTACAGCGCACTTCAATTAGCTTTTGGCGAAAAGAAAGAAAAGAACACAACCTCTGCTGCAAAGAATCACTTCGCTAAAGCAAGCACTTCTCCAAAGAAATTTGTAAAGGAATTCCGCAACTATTCTCTCGAAAAAAATATTGGTGAAACAATTACAACCGACATTTTCGCTGAAGGCGATAATGTTGAAGTAGTTGGTACTACTAAGGGTAAAGGTTTCCAGGGTGTTGTAAAACGTCATGGTTTCCATGGTGTGGGTGGCCAGTCACATGGTCAGCATGATCGTTCACGTGCACCAGGTTCTCTCGGTAACTCTTCTGATGCTTCACGTGTAATGAAAGGGATGAAGATGGCTGGCCGTATGGGTGCAGACAGAGTGAAAGTAAAGGGGTTGAAAGTGTTGAAAATTTTCCCTGAGAAGAATTACATCTTAGTGAGTGGTTCGGTACCGGGTTATAACGGTTCAATCGTATACATCCAGAAGTAAACAAACTAATTCAAGAAGTCATGCAAGTAGACGTTTTAAATAAATCAGGAAAAGCAACAGGTCGTAAGATTGAACTGCCGGAAGAAATTTTTGGTATCGAACCGAATGACCATGTGATTTACCTCGCAGTAAAGCAATACCAGGCTGCTCAGCGCCAGGGTACGCACAAAGTGAAAACCCGTGCAGAAGTTAAGGGATCAAGTAAAAAACTTCACCGTCAAAAAGGTACAGGTGGTTCTCGTAAGGGAAATATCCGTAATCCTTTATACAAGGGTGGTGGTACAGTATTTGGACCCAAGCCACATGGTTATGATTTTAAATTGAACCGTAAAGTAAAAGACCTCGCTAAAATGAGTGCTCTTTCTTATAAAGCAAAAGAAAATGCAATAGTTGTGGTTGAAGATTTCAACATGGACACTCCTAAAACAAAGGAATTCATGAGTGTATTAACCAATCTGAATGTAGCCGGTAAAAAAACATTGTTTGTAATTACTGATTACAACGATAATATATCTCTCAGCCTTCGCAATGTACCTTCTGTTGTTGGTTCTTTGCTGGCCGATGTAAATACATACGATCTCATCAACAGTGATGTACTCGTATTAACTGAAAGCGCAGCAAAAATCTTCAGCGAAGAAGAAGCAGCCGCATAATTGATCATTGAACTGAATAAACAACGTTGAGATGAGACAGAGTGAAATTTTAATAAAACCGATTGTTTCTGAAAAAAGCAATCGTTTAACGGAAAAAAGAAATACGTACGCTTTTCGTGTTGGCCGCAAAGCCAATAAGCTTGAAATTAAAAAAGCTGTAGAAGAATTCTACAATGTAAAAGTGGAAGATGTTCGTACAATGGTATCTCCCCGTAAAAGTAAAAACCGTATGACCAAAGCCGGTTATATCCAGGGAAGCAAGCCAGCGTATAAAAAAGCTTATGTAACTGTTGTTGATGGTGAAACCATTGATTTATACGGAACAGTATAATATAAAACAAGAATGGCGGGTCAAACGCCGCAAAGAATTGACATTATAAACTGAAAAGAATTTTAAAATGGCATTAAAGAAATACAAACCGGTAACCGCAGGAACCAGATGGAGAATTGGGAATGCGTATGCGGAAATTACAACGGATACTCCTGAAAAGTCTTTGCTTGAAAATGTAAAGGCAACAGGTGGCCGTAACGCTCAGGGCCGCCGCTCTATGCGTTACATTGGTGGCGGTAACAAAAAGAAATACCGTGTAATTGATTTCAAACGTAATAAAGTTGATGTTCCTGCTAAAGTAGCATCTATTGAATATGATCCTAACCGCACGGCATTTATTGCATTATTGCATTATGCTGATGGTGAAAAACGTTACATCCTTGCTCCCAATGGATTAAAAGTGGGTGCAACAGTAGTAGCGGGTGATGCTGCAGCGCCTGAATTAGGCAACGCTCTTCAAATGAAGAATATGCCTTTGGGTACAAACGTTCACAATATTGAGATGCAGCCGGGGCAGGGCGGTAAGCTGGTTCGCAGTGCCGGTACAAGTGCACAGTTAACCAACAAGGAAACCAAGTACGCTATATTAAAAATGCCAAGTGGTGAATTACGTAAAGTATTAATTAACTGTTACGCAACCGTTGGTGTTGTATCAAACAGCGATCATAGTTTGGAAACTGCAGGTAAGGCTGGTGTAAATCGCTGGAAAGGTATTCGCCCACGTACACGTGGTGTTGCAATGAACCCTGTTGATCACCCGATGGGTGGTGGTGAAGGCCGTGCAAGCGGTGGTCACCCACGCAGCAGAACCGGTAAATATGCAAAAGGTCAAAAAACACGTACAAAGCATAAAGGTTCTAACAAGCTCATTCTTCAGCGTAAGGATGGCAGCAAACTGGCGAAATAATTATATCAGAAATCGAAAATCTAAAATAATCACATGGCTCGTTCGATTAAAAAAGGTCCTTATGTAGCTGCTCACCTCGAAACAAAGGTGTTAGCCATTAATGAAGGAAAATCAAAGAAAGGTGTAATTAAAACATGGAGCCGTCGCTCTACAATTACTCCTGATTTTGTTGGTCACACTTTTGCTGTGCACAACGGAAATAAATTCATCCCTGTTTATGTAACAGAATTCATGGTAGGTCATAAACTTGGCGAATTTGCACCAACAAGAAACTTTAAAGGACACTCAAGTAAGAAGATTGCATAATAACGTTGAACGTTACAGGTTTAAGGTTTTGGTTTGTGAAACTTTAAATGTTCAACGTAAAACATGAAACGATAAAAAATGGAAGCAGTAGCAAAACTCAGAAATTATCCCACATCGCCACGCAGAATGCGTTTGCTGGCTGATGTTATACGTGGATTGGATGTTGAAAAAGCCCTGGCTATGCTGGAGTTTCATCCACAGCATTCAGCCACACCGTTGGGCAAATTATTAAAAAGTGCTATCAACAACTGGGAACAAAAGAACAGCGGGCAAAGTGCAGCCGATGCATCATTGATTGTGAAAACAATTTTTGTTGACGGTGCACGTATGGTTAAGCGTTTACGTCCTGCTCCACAGGGTCGTGCATACAGAGTAAGAAAACGCAGTAATCATGTAACCATTATAGTAGATAAAAAAATTATTGATAAAACTATTTAAAGCATTCTATGGGTCAGAAAGCAAATCCAATAGGTAACAGGTTAGGGATCATCCGCGGATGGGATAGTAACTGGTATGCCAGTAAAAAAGACTACGCCGGTAAACTGATCGAAGACAACAAGATCAGAACGTATCTCATGGCCCGTATTAATAAAGGGGGTATCTCTAAAATTGTAATTGAGCGTACACTTAATAAGTTGATTGTAACCGTTCACACTGCAAAACCGGGTATTATCATTGGTAAAGGTGGTGGCGAGGTTGATCGTATTAAAGAAGAGCTGAAGAAGCTTACCGGCAAGGAAGATGTACAAATAAATATTTTGGAAATCCGTCGTCCTGAAGTTGATGCAACCATTGTTGCTGATACAATTGCACGCCAGATCGAAAACCGTATCAACTACAAACGTGCAGTGAAAATGTCAATAGCATCTGCCATGAGAATGGGTGCAGAGGGTATTAAAGTAAAAGTGAGTGGACGTTTGGCTGGTTCTGAAATTGCACGTACCGAAGAAATCAAACAAGGCCGTACTCCTTTACATACATTCCGTATGGATATTGACTATGCCAATCTGTTTGCCTTAACTGTATATGGTAAAATTGGCATCAAAGTATGGATTTGTAAGGGTGAAGTATTAACCAAGCGTGACCTGAACCCCAACTTTATTGGTGGCAAGAGCGATGTGAGCGACAGAAAAGACCGTCGTGAAGATCATGGTGGTCACAGAGGCGGTGATAGAAGAGATGATCGTCGTGGTGGTGGCGGTGGCGGACAACGCAGAGACAGCAGAAAAGGGTAATAAGACAAGTATTGATACAAGTACGAGATACGAAGTAGGAAGTACGAACAAAATAACAAACAGTAACAAGAAATATAATTAACAATGTTACAGCCGAAAAGAACAAAACACAGAAAACAACAAAAAGGCCGTATCCGGGCTGTGGCAAAGCGTGGTGCAAGCATTTCTTTTGGATCTTATGCTTTGAAAGCTTTGGAACCTGTGTGGTTAACCAACCGCCAGATTGAAAGTGCCCGCCAGGCAATGACACGTGCTATGAAGCGTGAGGGGAATGTGTGGATCCGTGTATTTCCTGATAAAATTATTACCCGTAAACCAGCCGAGGTACGTATGGGTAAAGGTAAAGGTAACCCCGAAGGATGGGCTGCCGTTATTGAGCCGGGCCGTATTTTGTTTGAAGCCGATGGTGTGCCTGAAACGGTTGCAAAAGAAGCAATGGCTTTAGCTGCACAAAAGCTTCCTATTAAAACAAAATTCATTGTACGCAGAGACCTGGTGGCGTAATTAAAAAGTTGAACTGATTAAACTGATTAACATGGCAACAAAGACAAATGATTATTTAAAGAGCATAAAAGAGCTGAATGTTACAGACCTCACAGCACGCATCAAAGAAGATGAGATGCGTTTAAAGAAGCTGGAGTTTGCACACGCTATTTCTCCTCTGGAGAATCCGGTGAGCATCCGTGGCCTTCGCCGTGATATTGCCCGTTTGAAAACTGAATTAAGCAAAAAAAAGGTGGGTATTTAATCCATTGAATAAACAGTGGTGCCATTGGCTCCATGAACTGAAAAAAAGCAAAAAATGTTAGAAAGAAATTTGCGTAAAACGAAGACAGGTGTAGTAACCAGCAGCAAAATGGATAAAACCATTACTGTAGCTGTTGAGCGTAAAGTGAAACACCCCATTTATGGAAAGTTCGTAAAGAAAACGACCAAGTTCCATGCACATGATGAAAAAAATGAGTGCGGTATTGGCGATATGGTGAAGATCATGGAAAGCCGCCCCCTTAGCAAAACAAAGCGTTGGAGATTGGTAGAAGTTGTAGAAAAAGCGAAATAAGTAATTGCAGATTGGCGATTGCAGATTGCAGACTGAATGCGCTGCTCACCATCTGAAATCAAAAATCTGAAATCAAAAATAATTTAAGATGATTCAGCAAGAAAGCAGATTAAACGTAGCCGATAACAGCGGTGCAAAAGAAGTTCTTTGCATCAAAGTATTGGGAAACAGTGGCCAGGATTATGCAAAGATTGGCGATAAGATTGTAGTAACTGTAAAAGATGCATTGCCCGGCGGCGGTATTAAAAAAGGTACTGTGGCAAAAGCTGTTATTGTACGTACTAAAAATAAATTACGCCGTAAAGATGGTTCTTACATCCGCTTTGATGATAATGCCGTTGTAATTCTCAACGCTTCAGACGAACCCCGTGGTACACGTATCTTCGGGCCGGTGGCAAGAGAATTGCGTGATAAAGGATATATGAAGATCATTTCATTGGCTCCTGAGGTATTGTAAGCATAACGCTGAAGGCTGAAAGCCGAAAGCAAAAGAAAACAAAGTTTCAGCTAAGCGTTAAGCGTTTAGCATTAAGCATAAAGTGAAAAAAATGAAGACAAGATTTAAACCCAAGTTTAGCATCAGGAAAGGCGATACAATAGTTGTAATTGCCGGTGATGATAAAGATGTATTGAAGCCACGTACGGTTCTGGAAGTATTTCCTGATGCTGCCCGTGTATTGGTTGAAGGTGTAAACATTGTTACCAAGCACACCAAACCATCAGCACAAAATACAAAAGGTGGTATTGTAAAGAAAGAAGCCCCAATCCACATTTCAAATGTGATGTTGTGGGATGGTAAGCAAGCCACTAAAGTAAAGCGTACCCGTGAAAGCGGAAAGCTGGTAAGGGTTTCAAAAAAATCAGGTCAGCCTGTAAAATAATTTGAACAAAGGTTAAAACAAGAAGCACATGAGTACTACAAAATATACACCCCGTTTGGCAAGCAAGTACAAATCAGAAGTTGTACCTGCTTTAATGAAACGTTTTGGTTATACAAGCGTTATGCAGGTTCCCAAATTGGAGAAAATCTGTGTAAACCGTGGCGTAAACGGCGCAGTGAACGATAAGAAGCTGGTTGATATTGCAATAGATGAACTGGCTACCATTACCGGCCAGAAGGCGATAGCAACATCATCTAAAAAAGATATTTCCAACTTTAAGTTGCGTAAAGGAATGCCTATTGGCGCCCGTGTTACCTTACGTGGTGTAAATATGTATGAGTTTTTAGACAGATTGATTTCTGCAGCTCTTCCCCGTGTGCGTGACTTTAAAGGGATCAATGAAAAATCGTTCGATGGCCGTGGAAACTATACCATGGGTGTAACAGAGCAAATCATTTTTCCTGAAATTGATATTGACAAGGTAAATAAGATTACCGGCATGGATATCACTTTCGTAACAAGTGCTTCTACCAACGAAGAAGCATATGAATTGCTGAAAGAAATGGGTATGCCTTTTAAAAATGCTAAAAAAGATTAATCATAAATTATGGCTAAGAAATCAATAACAGCCCGTCAACACAAAAGAGAAAAAATGGTAGCCCGGTATGCTGAGAAGCGTGCTGCATTAAAAGCTGCCGGTGATTTTGCTGGTTTGGATCAATTGCCAAAGAATGCATCACCGGTACGTTTGAAAAACCGCTGCCAGTTAACCGGACGTGGCAGAGGATATATCCGTTACTTTGGAATTTCCCGCATCATGTTTCGTGATATGGCGTTGAACGGAAAAATACCAGGTGTAACAAAAGCCAGCTGGTAACAAAAACGAATCCCAAAAGGGATGATGTGCAGGTATTGAATATGATGCACATTAAAAGAAAACAAATTTTAAATCATTCAATTAAAGAATAAAATGGTTACAGATCCTATTGCAGATTTTCTCACCCGTGTTAGAAATGCTCAGATGGCAGGTCACAGAATTGTAGAAATTCCTGCATCTAATCTTAAAAAGCGTATTACTGAAATTTTATACGATCAGGGTTATATCTTAAAATATAAGTTTGAAGATGATAATAAGCAGGGCGTTATTAAGATTGCCCTGAAGTATGACCCTCAAACACGCATTCCTGCTATTCAATCATTGGAGCGTGTCAGTCGTCCGGGTTTACGCCAGTATGCAAAACCTGAAGAGTTTCGTCGTGTAAAGAATGGTTTAGGAATTGCTATTGTTAGTACTTCTAAAGGAGTAATGACAGATAAGCAGGCGAAAGCAGGCAATGTAGGTGGAGAAGTTTTGTGTTACATCTACTAAGAAGCCCCATCCCCTAAAGGGGGGAAAGGCCAAAACATAAAGACGGATTGAAAAGTTGAAAATGATTTCAATAAGTCTGTAAACAAAAGCAGAACGATCATTTAAGTTCTCTATACGGTAACTGAAAACGTGAAGCTTAATTTTCAAATTATCAATTTTAAATTATTAATTAATTATGTCTCGTATAGGTAAAAAACCCGTTGCAATTCCACAGGGAGTTACAATTACAGTTGGAAAAGATAATGTGGTTACTGTAAAAGGACCAAAAGGCGAATTGAAAGAAACCATTGACCGTGAAATTACAGTTGAAGTAAAAGATGGCGAGGTAACATTTGCCCGCCCAACTGATCAGGGCCGCCACCGTGCATTACATGGTTTGTATCGTTCATTGGTGTCAAACATGGTGAAGGGTGTTACTGAAGGATTTGCAAAGAAACTGGAATTGGTTGGTGTGGGTTATAAAGCCGCTAACCAGGGTAATGTTCTTGACCTTGCTTTGGGCTTTTCTCACAACATCATTTTTGAAATTCCTAAAGAGTTGAAAGTAGCTACCGCACAGGAAAAAGGTCAAAACCCAATGATCACTCTGGAAGGCATAGATAAGCAACTGGTTGGCCAGGTTGCTGCTAAATTACGCAGCTTGCGTAAGCCTGAACCATACAAAGGAAAAGGTGTGAAGTATTTTGGTGAAATTGTTCGTCGTAAGGCAGGTAAAGCAGCCGGTAAATAATATTTAAAATGATTTCCTGGCAGTATCAGGAAAGTTAAATAAACAGAAATGAAAACAGATAATAAAGTAATCAGGCGACAAAAGATCCGCTACGCTGTTCGTAAAAAAATAGCTGGCAGTACTGAAAAACCACGTTTGAGTGTGTTTCGCAGCAACTCTGATATTTATGTTCAGTTAATTGATGATGTAACAGGTAAAACAATTGCATCAGCATCATCTAAAGACAAAGACATTCAGGCACAAAAAGGAACTAAAATTGAAGCAAGCAAATTAGTAGGTTCTGCTATTGCACGCAAAGCTTCTGAGTTAGGTCTTTCAGCAGTTGTATTTGATCGTGGCGGTTATTTATACCATGGCCGTGTAAAAGCAATTGCTGAAGGTGCACGTGAAGGCGGTTTAAAATTCTAATCAATCGTAAACATTTAATAAAACATAAATGTCGAAAGTAATTACAAACAAAGTAAAAGCAGGTGATCTGGAACTGAAAGAAAAAGTAGTTTCCATTAACCGTGTTGTTAAAACTACAAAAGGTGGCCGTGCCTTCAGTTTCTCTGCGTTGGTTGTTGTGGGAAATGGAAATGGTGTAGTGGGTCATGGTTTGGGTAAAGCCAAAGAAGTACAAATGGCCATTGCAAAAGGAATTGAAGATGCAAAGAAAAATCTCATCAAGGTTCCTGTTATGAAGGGCACAATCCCTCATGATCAGTTGGCAAAAGAAGGAGCTTCTAAAGTTCTTATTAAACCAGCGGCTCATGGTACGGGTGTAATTGCCGGAGGCAGTATGCGTGCTGTATTGGAAAGTGCAGGTGTTACCGACGTGTTGGCTAAGTCTTTGGGTTCTGCCAATCCGCACAACGTGGTAAAGGCAACTTTCAAAGCATTGGCTATGTTGCGTGAACCCCTTCATGTTTCCAGAACAAGAAATCTGGCATTAAAGAAAATATTTAACGGATAATCAGCCGGTAGCCGGTAGTCAAAAGATTGAGATATGAAAAAGATAAAAATAACTTTAGTAAAGAGTCCAATTGACAGACCTGAGCGTCAGAAACAAACACTGAAAGCACTGGGTTTGAACAAGACGAATTCTACCAATGAAGTAGAAGGAACTCCTCAAATCCTGGGCATGATCAATAAAGTGAATCATTTACTCAAGGTTGAAGAGTTGGCCTGAGTTGAAAAGTGCAATTTCGAAATTCCGAAATTGACAAAGTATAAAATTTTTAAAAGCGAGCTCTGAATGCTTTCGGAGCGTAAGTACAAAATAAAAGCAAATGAAACTGCACAATTTAAAACCTGCTGAAGGTTCTACTCACAAAGAAAAGCGTATTGGGCGTGGTGAAGCATCCGGTAAGGGTGGTACATCAACAAAAGGTAATAAGGGCGGCCAGAGCCGTGCCGGTTATAAAAGTAAAATGGCTCATGAAGGTGGACAGATGCCTATTCAGCGTCGTATTCCAAAGCGTGGGTTTAAAAATCCTGATCGTGTTGAATACCGTGTATTCAATCTCGGACAGGTTGAAGTTATCACTGAAAAATACGGGTTGAATGAGTTTTCTCTTGAAAATCTCTACATCAATGGTTTGATCAGCCGTACTGACAGAATAAAAATTCTTGGAAACGGTGAAATTAAAACAAAGATTATTTTCAAAGTGAATGCTTTAAGCGAAAAAGCAAAAGCTGCTATTGAAGCAGCCGGTGGAAGCGTTGAAATTGTGAGATAATTTTTCCCGATATTTGCCCGGCGCATGAAAGTGCGTCTTTTTTCTTTTCAGCAATTACTTAAAACAGAATTTTCCCAGTGAAAAAACTCATACAAACCCTAAAGAATATCTGGAGCATTGAAGAGTTGAGAAATAAGATCATCTACACTCTTTTGTTGTTGCTGGTGTATCGTGTGGGTTCACATATTGTTTTGCCGGGCGTTGATCCAAATGGATTGGAACAACTCAACACAAAAGCAAAAGAAGGTATCCTTGGTATTTTTGATTCATTTGCAGGCGGTGCGTTTTCAAGCGCTTCTGTTTTTGCATTAGGTATCATGCCTTATATCTCAGCTTCTATCTTTATGCAATTGATGAGCATCATGGTTCCTCAGTTACAGAAGATGCAGAAAGAAGGTGAGAGTGGACGCAAAAAGATTAACCAATGGACAAGGTATCTCACAGTGATTGTTACCATTTTCCAGGCAAGCGCTTATGTAACTTACCTGAAAAGTCCTGAAATTGCAGGCGGCGCTATCTTACAATCGTTCAGTGGTTTCTTCTGGTTATCTACAACAATTATATTAACTGCAGGTACATTATTTGTAATGTGGTTAGGCGAACGTATTACCGATAAAGGCTTGGGCAATGGTACTTCACTCATCATCATGATTGGTATCCTTGCACGTTTCCCTGCATCCATTGCTGCAGAATTTGATTCAAAGATGAATACCGGCGGTGGTGGTTTGCTCAAGTTCATGATTGAAATTGCAGTACTCGTTGCCGTTATTATGGGTTTGATTATCCTGGTACAGGGTGTAAGAAAGATTGCTATCAACTATGCCAAACAAATTGTTGGTAACCGACAGTTTGGTGGTGCACGCCAGTTCTTACCCATTAAAGTAAACAGCTCCGGTGTAATGCCAATCATCTTTGCACAGGCCATCATGTTTCTGCCAACATTGCTTACAGGGTTCAACGCTACAAAAGGTGTTGCGGCTACTTTGAGCGATCACGGAAATATATGGTACATGCTCATTTATTCTGTACTGGTAATTGGATTTACATTTCTTTATACAGCTTTGATTTTTAATCCCAAGCAAATTGCAGATAATTTAAAGCAGAACAATGGTTTTGTTCCCGGTGTAAAACCAGGCCAGCCAACTGCTGATTATATTGGACAGATCATGGATCGTATTACATTACCCGGCGCCTTCTTCCTTGCTATTGTTGGTATTTTACCAGGTGTAGCAAAGAACCTGGGTATTACCAGTGGTTTCTCTACATTCTTTGGCGGTACATCACTGTTGATTATGGTAGGGGTTGTGTTGGATACGTTACAGCAAATTGAAACACATTTACTGATGAGGCAATATGATGGATTGATGAAAGGTGGAAAAATACAGGGCCGTCAAACAGTATCTTCATCAGCTATTTAATAAACGCATTGAAATACAACAAAACCCTGGCAAACAAAGCCGGGGTTTTTTTAATAAACGAGTTATGATTCATTACCGTTCACCACTTGAAATTGAATTGATCCGCAAAAGCGCTTTGCTGGTTGGTGATGCAATTGCTGAAGCTGCCAAAATGCTGAAGGCAGGTGTTACTACCATGCAGGTAGATGCAAGAGTGGAGCAGTTTATCCTGGACAAAGGTGCAATTCCTTCGTTTAAAAATTACCAGAACACATATCCTTTTGCTACCTGTATTTCTGTAAACGATGCAGTGGTGCATGGCTTTCCTACAAATAAAGTATTGAAAGAGGGTGATGTTGTTTCTGTTGATGTGGGAGCTTTCATGAACGGGTATCATGGCGACAGTGCATACACATTCATAATTGGTTCTTCAACAGAAGAAGTGAAACAATTACTTCGTGTAACCAAAGCATCTTTGTACAAAGGAATTGAAAAAGCGGTGCATGGTAACCGTGTGGGAGATATTGCTTATGCTATACAGGATTATACAGAGAAGCAACATGGTTATGGTGTGGTAAGAGAACTGGTAGGACATGGTATTGGCAGAAACCTGCACGAAGATCCGCAAGTGCCCAACTTCGGCAAACGGGGTACCGGCCCAAAGCTGAAGGAAGGAACGGTGATAGCCATTGAACCGATGATTAACCTGGGCACTAAAGATGTATTTCATGATGAAGACGGATGGACGATCAGAACAGTTGACAGAAAACCTTCTGCTCATTATGAACATACGGTTTGTGTAAAAAAAGGGAAGGCTGATATCCTCACTTCTTTTGCAGCCATTGAAGCGGCTGAAAAAGCAAATACCAACCTGGATGCTTCTTATTACTGAATCATTCAGTAATTTACACTTCTAATACCGACGCTGCTTTTAATTTCTTTTAAAATAGCAGGATTAAGAATGCAGGTCGGCATTATACCAATTCAAAAATTGCGTTTTTAATTAATGGTATAACAAAAGTGTATGATCAAAAAAATAATATTCATGAGTGTTGCAACCTGCTTCACTCATTTTTTATTTGCACAAAGTGCAGAAGTGCTGAAGATCCGGCAGCACAGGCAGGTAAATGAACATCAACTCATTTCTGATTTTGTTTCTTTTCTTTCCATTCCAAATATTGTTGGCGATTCAGTTAACATCAGGCGCAATGCAGATTTTATTATGCAGGCAATGAAGAGCAGAGGAATTGAGAATGTGCAACTGCTTTATCCCATCACAACAAAAGCAATCCCTGCAGTATATGGCGAAGTGAATACTCCCGGTGCTACACAAACAATTATCTTTTATGCTCACTATGATGGGCAACCGGTGAACGCTGCACAATGGGCAAAAGGACTTTCTCCCTTTGAACCGAAATTAGTAACTGCATCATTGGAACAACAGGGAACCATTATTGATTTTCCGGCGAATGATAAATCCTATAATCCGCAATGGCGAATTTATGCAAGAGGCGCCAGTGATGACAAAGCAGGTGTAATGGCGATCCTGAATGCATACAATGCAATTGTAAAAAGCGGAATGAAACCAACAATGAATATTAAGTTCTTTTTTGAAGGAGAAGAAGAAGCAGGCTCTGATCATTTGTATGAAATACTGCAACAACATTCCTCTTTATTGCAAAGTGATCTTTGGATCATTTGCGATGGGCCGGTACACCAGTCAGGAAAAAAGCAAGTGGTGTTTGGTGTAAGAGGAGATGCTCATGTGGAAGTAACAGTGTATGGCTCTAAGCGTCCCCTGCATAGCGGGCATTATGGTAACTGGGCGCCTAACCCTGCAATGATGTTATCTCAATTACTCAGTTCTATGAAAGATAAAAACGGGAGAGTAACCATTAAAGGATTTTATGATGACGTAACTCCGCTGAGTGTGTCAGAAAAAAAAGCTTTGAAAGAAATACCCCCTGTTGATATACAAATGAAAAATGAATTGGGATTTATACAGCAGGAAATGAATAATACTTCATTGGCTGAAGCCATTAATCTGCCAACACTTAATATTAACGGGATGCAAAGCGCCAATGTGGGCAAAAACGCAAGCAATGTAATACCTACTGTTGCAACGGCTGTGCTCGATCTGCGTTTGGTGGCAGGCAATGATTGGAAACGGCAGCAACAGAAAGTAGTTGATCATATTAAATCGCAAGGATATTATGTAGCAGATAAAGAACCAACTGATGAAGAAAGAAGTAAGTACGCAAAAATTGCAAGAGTATATTTAAGCAGTGGTTACAATGCACAAAAAACATCCATGGATCTGCCCATTGCAAAGAAAGTAATTGAAGCTGTGCAATCAACCATGCCGGATAGAATTGTGTTGATGCCAACATTGGGGGGAAGCCTTCCTTTATTTGTATTTGAACAATATTTAAAAGCAAAAACCATTACTGTTCCCGTTGCCAATCATGATAACAATCAACATGCGGAGAATGAAAATATCCGTTTGCAGAATTTCTGGAATGGTATTGAAACAATGGCAGCGTTAATGATGATGAAATGATTGGAAGTATATTTTTTTACATTATTGTCCAACTAAAAATTCGATATTTTACTTGAAACTCAAGCTGGTCATGAATTTCACCCATCTCCGTGAGGAGAGGGGTTGGGGGTGAGGCGAACTAAGCAGCAAAGGGTTCATGAACTTAGTCGGACAATAATGATTTTTTTAAATAACCAAAACCTGAGGATATGTCAAACAATCAAAACCAGAACGAAGAATTAAATGAAGAGGAAAGAGAAAAGCTGCGTTTGGAAAATGAAATTCTCAAATTGAAAATGCAGGCTGAGTTTGGCGCCATGTTTGGCCAGGTGGGCGATGAACTTACTCCCGAAATGGAACATGCATTTTTACAAAATATACTTGCGTTTGAAGAGCAGTATAAAAACAGAAAGATGATTAAGGTTTATGAATTGCTTGGCAAACCAGTGTATAAACCCTTTGATGTGTTAAGTGAAGATGAACTTAAGCAGGAGTTAAAACGTTTAGCCGAATTGATGAAAGAAAAAAATGTAGAACTGCATGTAAAAGCAAAATATCCGGCAGAATTAATGTACCGGTTTATTACCGAAGAGCTTTTTGAACATGAAACAGATGATATGCATACGGAAGGAATGGCAAAGGTTTTCAGTTATGAAGAATTTCATCCCAACCACAAAGCAGATATTGAAGAGGGAACGATGGAATTTTTGAAACACTGGTTTGAGCAAAGTTTTGATGAGTTTTCAATGGAGCTGGCAAAGCAGATGATTCTGCCTTTTGGTCCAACACCTGCCTTCATTTCTAAAGAAGAAGTACTGCAAAAATTCAAATTGATATTTGACAGCTATGAAAAATTTGAAGACTGCCGTTTTGCATTGATGGATATTGCTTTTCAATGGGATGATGCACAGGGAAAAGGTCTTGGTCATGCAGAAGGGGGAGTAAAATATACAGCAGTGCTGGAAAATGGAGAGAAGCAATTTACTGAAGGTACATTCAAAATTTATTTCTCCAATGAATTTGGAAAATGGGAAGTGATGCATTTCGTTTTTCCGGGATTTAACTGGTAGTATGATGAAAGAAAAAAAGTTGATCGTTATTGGAGGTGGAGCTGCCGGTTTTTTTTGTGCCGTGAATGCAGCAAGATTGAATCCATCCCTGCAGGTGATCTTACTGGAAAAATCAAACAAGCTTTTATCCAAAGTAAAAATAAGCGGTGGTGGCCGCTGCAATGTAACAAATGCCTGCTTTGATATACCGGAGCTGAGCAAACATTATCCCCGTGGTGAACATTTTGTTCGCAAAGCATTTCATCAATTCTTTACAACAGATACCATTGAGTGGTTTGAGACAAGAGGAGTGAAGCTGAAAGCTGAAGAAGACGGAAGAATGTTTCCCGTAACCAATTCAGCACAAACAATTATTGATTGTTTGCTGAATGAAGCAAATGCTTATGGCGTAGAGATATTAATAAACAGGGAAGTGGTGAATTTAAAAATAGAAAGTGGAAAACCCTCCAACGCTAAAGCCATGGAGAGTAAATGGAAATTGGAATTCAGGGACGGAGAAATTACAGAAGCTGATTTTGTTTGTGTGGCCAGTGGCGGGTTTCCCAAACTACAGCAATTTAACTGGCTCAAAGAAACAGGTCATACTATCATTGAACCTGCTCCATCTTTATTCACCTTCAAAATTCCCAATCATCCCATTACAAAGCTCATGGGTGTGAGCGTGCAGGAAGCAACCATCAAAATCAAATCAACCAAACTTAAGAATACAGGCCCCTTACTCATTACACATTGGGGAATGAGCGGCCCCTGTGTGTTGAAACTATCGGCCTGGGGTGCAAGAGAATTACAAAAGATGAATTATGATTTCTTTATTTCAGTCAATTGGTTAAATGATAAAAAAGAACAGGAGCTGAAAGAAGAATTACAATCAATCCGCAATAGAAACGGTTCGCAAAAGATCAGCAGCAATAATTTGTTTCATCTGCCCAATCGCTTATGGCAATTTCTGTTGCAGGAGGCAGGTATAAAAGAAGAGTGGCGCTGGGCCGATCTGCCATCAAAAGAACTGAACAAACTCATACAGGTATTAACCAACTATGAGCTTCAGGTAAAAGGAAAAACAACATTCAAGGAAGAGTTTGTAACGGCGGGCGGTATTGATCTGAAACAGGTTGATCCCAATACAATGCAAAGCAAACTGCAGCCTCACTTATTTTTTGCCGGGGAAATATTGGATGCAGATGGCATCACCGGCGGGTTCAATTTTCAACAGGCATGGACCAGTGGTTTTATTGCGGCAAAAACAATTGCGGCTTTAGGATAGAAAAACTGATGACACAGATTGGCAAAGTTATTTTTTAATGATATGTAAAATCCGTTTTGATCCGTAATAATCAGCTTCATCCGTGTATCTATCATCCAAAAAAACTAACTTTAAGTAAACCAATCAGCATGTCATCCCGCAGAAATTTTATCAAAAACCTCACTGCCACAACAGGTGCTTTTACTTTTTTACCGCTTACCAATTCTTTATTTGCAAAAGAAGCAGAGAAAAAATTGCAACAGTTTCACTCACTGCATCCCCAAGATGCAATGAGCGATGAAGATCTTTGGGGTTGGGTGAAAGAACAATATACCGTATCGCCCAATTTATTAAACCTCAACAATGGTGGTGTGAGCCCCCAGCCCAAAGTAGTACAGGATGCACATATCCGTTTTTACCAGTTCAGTAATGAAGCGCCATCTTATTATATGTGGAGAACATTGGATGAAGGCAGGGAAGCATTGCGTGGTAAACTGGCAGAGCTTGCAGGTTGCGATGCAGAAGAACTCGCCATTAACCGTAATGCAACAGAAGGGTTGAATACGGTGATCTTTGGTTTAAATTTAAAGGCAGGCGATGAAGTGGTATTAACCAAACAGGATTACCCCAACATGATCAATGCCTGGAAGCAGCGGGAAAAAAGAGATGGAATAAAATTAGTTTGGCTGAATTTGAATTTGCCCGAAGAAAATGAAGATGTAATTGCTCAACAATATGTGAATGCATTTACTTCCAAAACCAAAGTGGTGCATGTAACGCATCTTATCAACTGGACAGGGCAAATTCTTCCAATTAAAAAAATTGCCGATGAAGCACACAAGCGTGGCATTGAAGTAATAGGCGATGGGGCGCATTCATTTGCACATACTGATTTCAGCATTCCTGAACTGGGTTGTGATTATTTTGCCACTTCCCTGCACAAGTGGTTATGTGCGCCTTTCGGCAGTGGGTTGTTGTGGATCAAAAAAGAAAAGATCAAAAACATTTGGGCGTTGCTCAGTAACAATGAACCCGATGGAACAGATATCCGCAAATTTGAATCATTGGGTACTCGTTCCTTTGCCAGTGAAATGGCTATTGGTAATGCTGTAGATTTTCACAATGTTATCGGTTCAAAAAGAAAAGAAGAGCGGTTGCGTTATTTAACTGATTACTGGAACAGCAGGGTAAAGGATTTGAAACGTGTTTCTTTTCTTCAACCAAAAAATAAAAAATTCTATTGTGCCATTTCCAACATTGCCATTGAAGGAATAAAACCTTCTGATGTGGCGGGTACTTTACATACAAAATACAAGATTCATACAGTTGCTATTGATTGGGAGAATATTCATGGTGTGAGGGTTACTCCGCATGTTTATACTTCAACGAAGGATCTGGACAGGTTGGTTACTGCTATCCGGTCAATGGCTTCATAAGGACAGAATTTATTTTATTCATACTGTCCGGTTAAAAATATACCTGCGGGTTTGTGTTCAGTTATTTCCCTTAATTTGCCACCATTAATTGTTTAAGGAAATCAATGTATTTATTTGTTAAGGTTCTCACTCATTTTACACTCTGGTTATTTTGCAAACGCATTAGTTTGTATAACCGTGCTTCTGCACAAGTTGAAACGCCAATGGTACTGGGGTGTAATCATCCCAATTCTTTCCTGGATGCAATTGTTATTGGAGCACAAATGAAAAACAGGGTTCATTTTATTTCACGCAGTGATGTGTTTAAAAAAGCATGGGTGCGTGCAATACTGAAATCGGTTAACATGATTCCCATTTACCGCATGCGTGATGGAAAACACAACCTCAGTAAAAATGATGAAACTTTTGAAATTACCCGTGAAATACTGCAGCGGGGTGAGCATGTACTCATTTTTGTGGAAGGGTTTTGTAAATACCAAACCACTTTACAACTTCCATTAAAAAAAGGAGCACCCCGCATGCTTGTACAGGGTTGGCAGGATGGAGTGGATTTGAAACTACTGCCTGTATGGGTACGCTACAGCTCCTTTTTTGATTTCCCTAAAGAGATTGATATTAATTTCGGAACTCCCTTTGGCAAAGAAATACTGAAGGGCCATGAAGAAAATGGTGCTGCAATGTTTGTTATCAATAAACAAACGGAAATACAGTTGCAGTTCTTATCCGGGATTAAGAACCCGCAACGGCCTGTACTTAATAAAGCAATTCTGTTTGTGCCCGCTATGCTTGCAGTAATTACTCATGTTCTTTTTTATATGCCGCTGCAACAACTTGCCTGGAAATTTAGAGGTGCTCAGTTTTACGACAGTATTTTGTTTTGCCTCATTGCTTTCTTATATCCGGTTTACATGTTGCTGGTTGCATTTATTTTCTATTCCGTTTTAGGGATATGGGGTGGGCTTGCTGCATTGGTGGGCTTGCCGCTACTGGCAAAGGCTTATGTAATGTGGAAATAAAAAAGAATAACCGGTAAAGAAGCAGGTCATAAAAGAGTCAGGGTGATGCAAACATTGTTTAGGGTACTGCTTTTTGCAGTTCAATTCACAGGGCCTTGCTTGGCTTAAGTTATACGAAGGCAAAAACAGGCGAAAGTTCACCCTTTATCAATTCTACATAATTTTTGTAGCCATAATACAAGTGTTCTGCTTGTCATCATCATTATAGCAGGAAATCAATCAGTAATTCCTTTCTGCCTTTTCAGCAATACTTAACTTATGAAGTAATGCATGAACAGGACACACCTCTTTCTTCTTTTATTTTCAATTTGTCCACCCAAGTCCATTCATCGTTTTTGAAAACAGTATAACAGAGCAAATGACAACTGTCATGATTTTGTCTAAGCAATATCATGAGTTGCAGATTTTCCCCTTATTAGGTTTGTGCTGTTATTTTTTAAAAGCTTCTTTAAAAACATAAAACTTCAGTATATGAAAAGGTTACAAAAAAGTTATCTCGTTGCGCTTCTTCTATTATCAGGAATTATTGTTCTTACAAAATGCACGAAGGATAACCAGGTATTAGATGTACCACAAGTGATTAACAGCAGTACCGATTTGGTTTCAATGAAGGTTACCACTGCGCCAACCATTGATGGAACAGTTGATGCTATGTGGGCAAACAGTCCTAAACTTCAGTTTAGCACAGCGGTGCCGGAAGTAACTGGTGATGTTTTCAGAGGTTATACAGGGAATGTTATTCCATCTGTTACATTACGTTCTGCTTATGATGCAACCAATATTTATTTTCTGGCAGAATGGGATGATCCTACTCAATCATTAAAACGTCAACCCTGGTATTTTGATCCTGTAACAAAAAGGTGGGCCCAGGAAAGCGGCACATTTGGATTCGCCAGCTCTCCATACAGACCGGCATTTTATGAGGAAAAAATAGCTTTCCTCTGGAATATAAACAATTCTGTAACTGGTTGGAACAGCGCCACCTGTTATAAGTCATGCCATACTGGCTTACCTGCATTAGATGGCTCAAGCCGTCACTATACAAATTTTCCCACTGAAAAAATTGATATGTGGCATTGGAAATCTGTAAGAGGTGGTGTTAACGCTGGTTTTCAGGTTGCCGACCAGTACCAGGATAATACTTATCCCAATGGAAGAAAAAACGATCCGACTGGTGTTGATGTTTATCAGAATAATAAACAAACCCTGGTAATTACGGGTACTACTACTTCAGTTGATGTACCTAAATATGTCATTCCGGGAAGAAATGATTACGGCTGGATATATAATGCTGAAGTTACGGCAGGCACTGCAAAACAAATTATGGCAGTTGATGCAAACGGTGTTCTTACATTAAGCGATGCCACCACAATAGATCCAAACGCTGGTACCGACTATCAAAGGATTGGCTCATACAGTTCTGGTGGCGTAGGTCCTAAAGTAATACCTGGTATTACCCTCAATGCTTCTTATACACTTGGCCAGGGTGATATTTCCTGCAAAGCCACTTATACAGGTACAGGCTGGGTATTGGAAATCAAGAGAGCTTTAAATACCGGTGATACAGTGTATGATGTAGATTTCTCTTCATTAGCCGATCAGTATTTTGGTTTTGCCATATTTGAAAATTCACAGATTGCACACTCTATCAGACCAAACCTGGTATTGAAGTTTAAAAAATAGAAGGTAAACTCTGTTTCTGAAAACCTTAAACTAAAATCATGTTACACAATAAAAAGATAATTGGGTTTTTGGCCGGCTTTACCATGCTTTTGCTCATTGGTTGTTACAAAGACAAAACCGTCATTTTTGATACTGGTGAGGAAATTACAAGACCTGTAAGTTTTACCGGTGATATCGTTCCCATTTTCAACAGCAGTTGCAATGGCAGCGGATGTCATAATGCAGGTGGTAAATCGCCTGACTTAACCATTGTGAATGCATTCAATTCACTGAGTAGTGGCGGTTATGTAAATACAGGTGATCCGCAATCAAGTTTGCTATATCTGTGGATGACCGGTAAAAAAGGCACACCAATGCCATTGAGTGGTGCAAACAAAGATTATAACGCACTGGTTCTTGCCTGGATAAAACAAGGGGCCAATAACAATTAAAATAAAAAACAGATGAAAAATTATAATAAAAAACTATCGTTGTTTCTTGCATCGCTTTGCCTGCTCCTGCTTGCAGCCGGTAACCTGTTTGCACAGGATTCAACAGAAGTTCCGGTGGTAAAGAAAGTAAAACCCGTTAAAAATACATTTGGTAGTGTTTGGCTGATAGATAATCAAACCGTAATGGTACCCATCAAAGGAACTTTTGAGTTTGATATCCAGCACAGGTTTGGAACTGTTGAAAATGGTTCAAAAGATCTTTGGGGTTTGTTTGCTCCATCCAATATCAGGTTGGGTGTAAATTATGCGCCAATCAAAAATCTGTATGTTGGTGCCGGTGTAACAAAAGAAAGAATGCAATATGACTTTAATGCCAAATACGCCATCGTACAGCAAACTCCGGGCAAGATTCCTGTAAGTGTTACCTACTTCACCAACCTGGTTATTGATGGCAGGGATAAAAGCAATTTCAGGTATGGTGTACACAGGCTTTCCTATTTCCATCAACTGATGATAGCAAGAAAAGTGACCGATAAATTTTCTGTGCAGGTTGCACCAAGTCTTTCATGGTATAATAATGTAGAAGGTTATGTTGACAGCAAAGGTGAAATTCAGGCAAAGATGAAAAATGCAAATTTGGCTATTGCCGTATTGGGCAGATATAAGGTTACTGAGAAGATGGCCATCATTGCCGGATTAGATCAGCCTTTAACCCAGCATACAACAAACAATCCCCGTCCAAATATTTCATTTGGTATTGAAATGACAACAAGTTCACACGCCTTCCAGGTATTTGCTGGTAACTATTACGGGATTGTTCCTCAAAGCAATAACTTTTTTAATCAGAATGATTATACAAAAGGGCAGTTTGTGATAGGTTTTAATATAACCAGGTTGTGGAATTTTTAAAAAAATATTATTTTATTTTAAAGGCTTAATGAAGAAAGAGACTGTGAGTTTAAGACAGTCTCTTTCTTTTATTATTATTACAGTTACTCAATCATAAATCAAGCAGTAATACTGTATGTGTTGCCAATAGCTTTTTTATTTGTATAAAAAATTTGAAGCCAAATTAATTTGGCAGTTAACATTCCCGTTGTAAAAAAAAATTAATGTAATTGTGTTTTTGTAATGTTAGTAATATAACAGCATATAATAAACAATACGCCTGGTTCAATTATACATAACTCCATAAAAGGATGGTCATAGAAATATTTCATCAACTTTTTTTAAAAAAGTTGTATCGCAGGAAATAATAATATCTGCCTCAATAAACTGACCAAAGTCATGATTTTGTCTAAGAATTGTCATAAGTAGTGCATTTAATCAATGATAGGTTTGTTCTGTCATTTTTATCAGTCAACTACTGATGTATGCAATATTTATAATGAAAAGGGGTGTTTGAAAATTAGCACAATGCTTTTTAATAGTACCGGAGAAAAGAACTTTTAAAACCAATAAAATGGGCGACAATAAAAAACAGGGAGATAAATCCCGGCGATGGTTTCTTACAGGCGGCTTGTTTGGCGCTGAAAAAAAAGAAATGATAAAAATGCTTACTGCAGATGGTAAACTTGTAGAAGTTGAAAAATCTGTATTAGAGGCTGCAACAAAAAAACAAAAAGCAAGCAACAAAGAAATATATCAGTGGATGAAGAATCCTTCAAAAGAAAACAATAGTTGATCATTTTAATATTGAATAATGAAACAACCAGAAAAAATAAATGATAAAAGCCGGCGGGATTTCTTAAAAACTGCGGCGGTTGCAACTATTGCAGCAACTGCCTGTGGCAGTTTGGCCTGTTCCTGTTCTTCAAAAAAAGCAAATGTAACTGAAAAAGTAAAACTGCTTTCCCCGGATGGTGAAATAGTAGAGATTGACTCGGCTTACCTGAATCACCAGGAACACATGGCCATTGTTTCGAAACTGGAAGCAAGACAAGGAATTGCCGGAAAGAAATTTGTAATGGTCGTTGATCTTTCACTATGTAAGAATGCCCGAAAATGTATTAGCGCTTGCCAAAAGTGGCACTACCGGCCGGAAGATACTGAATGGCTCACTGTAAAATTGTTGAAGGATAGTGACAAAGGTGCTCCTTACTGGTTTCCCAAACAATGCTTCCATTGCGATAACCCACCCTGTGTAAAGGTGTGCCCGGTTGATGCCACATTTAAACGGGATGATGGATTAGTATTAATAGATAATGAAAGATGTATCGGCTGCAAATTCTGTATGGCCGCATGTCCTTATTCAACCCGTGTATTTAACTGGGATGAACCCGAGCTTCCATTCGATATAAAGAACCTTACTTATTCTGCCGAAACAGGAATACCTGCTAAAGTTGGTACGGTTGAAAAATGTGATTTCTGTCCCGACAGGGCAAGGGAAGGGCTGCTTCCTCCTTGCGTAGAAGCTTGTCCCAATGGCGTATTTTATTTTGGAGATGAAAATGAAGATACAGTTAGTAATGGCGATGAAACAATAAGCTTCAGCCAATTGATAAAAGACAGGGCTGCTTACCGGTTTCAGGAAGAACTGGGAACCAAGCCAAGGGTTTATTATCTGCCGCCAAAAGACAGGCAGTTCCCGGTTGAAAGAGGGTATGAAAATCTTTCTCCAAAACTGAAGGAAAGATTTAAAGATGTGATGGAAAGCAAAGGGGAATAAGAAATAACAGCGATCAGTATTTTTCGAATTAACAATGAATACGAATTTATATGCAACTCAATAAATATCAACAGGAGGTTTTTGATAAACAACGGCCCGTTATTGAAACCTTTGATAAAAAAACCTGGGGATGGACAATATTTTTTCTTCTATGGATTCTTTTAGGGGGTTACGCCCTTTATTTACAAATTGCCAAAGGCCACGAAGTAACGGGTATGAGGGATAATGTGGTTTGGGGACTTTATATAGCCAACTTTATTTTCTTCATAGGTATAAGTTATGCTGGTGCGGTTATTTCCGGTATTCTTCATATACTACAGGTTGAATGGCGCAAACCTATAATACGCATTGCCGAGATGATTACGGTAATCTCAACAGTTATTGGTCCTGTTTTTATTTTATTATGTGTTGGCCGCTTAGACAGGCTTCATCATCTTTTCCTGTATCCAAGGCTGCAATCGCCAATTACATGGGATGTATTTGCAATTGGTACTTATTTTGCCGGCAGTGTAATTTTTCTTTACCTCGCACTGATAAAAGACTTTGCCATATACAGGGATGCCAAACTGAATATTCCCAAATGGAAACAAAAATTGTATAAAATTTTAGCAATTGGCTATCGGGGTACTCACAGTCAAAAAAGGCATATCCGGATTTCTACCAACCTCATGGCCATCATGATTATTCCTCTTGCCATCATTGTGCACTCTGTGCTTTCATGGATATTCGGGATGACATTGAGGCCGGGCTGGCACAGTACAATCTTTGGTCCCTATTTTGTGCTGGCTGCTATTTATTCCGGTACTGGTGTATTGATTATGGCTATGTGGGTTTACCGCAAAATGTATAAGCTGGAAAGTTATCTTACAGATAAACACTTTGTTTACCTGGGCTATATTATGATGGTACTTGGGGCAGGGTATGGGTACTTTACGTTTTCAGAATATCTTACAGACTGGTTTGCTTCGGAAAAATGGAATAGCGAAGTAATTGAAAAATTATTCAACCCGGCAAAATATGGTTGGTGGTTCCTGTTTGCAAACGTGGCAGGAATTTTACTTCCAATTTTTATAGTTGCTATTCCTAAAACAAGAACTCCCAACCTGATTACCCTTGCTTCATTTTTTATGGTGCTGGCACTTTGGGTAAAAAGATACCTGATCATTGTTCCCACACTTGAGTCTCCTTTGCTTCCCATGCAGGATACAAGAATTGAATATGTAAAATACTCTGCCACCTGGGTAGAATGGGCACTTACTTTTGCAGGTATAGCCACTTTCTTTTTATTCTATACACTACTATCAAAGTTTGTAACAATAATACCGATATCAGAATTCGCCGGTAAAGAAAAAGCTACTGCACCTGTAAAAGAAAAAAAAATAGATCCTTCATAAAAAAACAGATTATGAAACAAGCTTTAACAGTAACGGGAATTCAAAAAAATATTCAACTGCTACTTATATCCACTGTCCTTTTTATTACGCTATTAATACCGGGCAGGTTGTTTTCACAAAATGATAGTACAAAAACTGAAGAACCGGCAGATGAGAATGAAACTACTCTTATTGCTCCTGCTATCCAGTTTATTACTGTTCAGAAAAATGATAATACGATTGATCTGAGGACAGCTTTGACAGCAAAATTTAAAGGCTCGGTTATAAAACTGCCCTGGCTTAAGGTTTCATTCCTGCAGGTTACAGATACACAGGAGAAAGAACTCGGTTTTGTAATAACTGATAAAGTTGGCAAAGCAGTTTTTAATGTTAAATCTGATTCTCTTGTAACTGACAAAGAAGGAAAAATCCATTTCAAAGCAGTTTTTTCAGGCAACAAACAAATGGAAGGGGCAGAAGAAGAGGTAACCATTAAAAGAGCCCGTATTGAGATCACTCCTGTGAAAGAAGATTCATTGTTAACCGTAAAAGTAAAACTGGTTGATATGGGAACAGGAACCGAAACACCGGTACCTGAGATTGCACTTGGAATATTTGTAAAACGGCAATTTTATCCCTTAAAAGTTGGTGAAGGAACCACAGATGCCAGCGGTGAAGCAACTATAGAAATTCCAAATAAACTTCCCGGAGATGCCAAAGGCAATATTACCCTTTTGGCAAAACTGGATGAAAATGAAATATATGGCAATCTGGAAGCTGCTGTTGTGCAAAATTGGGGAACCCCGGTTTCTGATAAATTACATGAGTTACCAAGAGCTTTATGGAGTGCACACCCGCCACTTTGGATGATGATTACTTTTATAATATTGATGACCACTGTATGGGGCCATTATCTTGTAATCATTGTTCAATTGTTCCGGTTAAGAAAAGAAGAACCTGATCCTGGTTCGCCAACTGTTGAAACTATTTCCTGATCTGAAAAATAAGATTATGGAAGAAGATAATAATAAACAAGACAACAAAACCAACCGCAAGGAATTTCTGCAAAAGACTTTGCTTGCCGGAGGCGTTCTTGCTGCCGGAGCGGCAGGACTTAATAATCTTACTTCCTGTAATAAAGATTCAGGCGAAAAAGTAAAAGTGCTTACTGCAGATGGAAAACTTGTGGAAGTGGATTCGAATCATCTCAACAAATCTCATGCATGCTGTGCCGCTCCCACAAGCGAGGCACGGTTTGGAGTACCGGGCAAAAAATATGTGATGGTGATAGACCTTTCCCGTTGCAAACATGCACTTAAATGCCAGGATGCCTGCCAACGTTATCATCATCTCTCGGGTATGAATGTATGGCTGAAAGTATTTAAAATGCATGATGCAGAAAATACTGCACCCTATTGGTTGCCCAAGCCATGTATGCATTGTGATAAACCACCTTGTGTAAAAGTTTGCCCTGTTAATGCAACTTATAAAAGAGACGATGGTATTGTGCTGGTTGATAATGAACGTTGCATTGGTTGCAGGTTTTGCATGGCAGCTTGCCCGTATTCAACAAGATCATTTAACTGGGAGAAACCCGAATTTATTTCTGAAACAGAAGGTGCAACTTACTCTCCCGAAACAGGTTTCCCGCAAAAAAAAGGAACTGTAGAAAAATGTGATTTCTGTCCTGATATGCTCAGGCAGGGAAAACTTCCGCATTGTGTTACTGCCTGCCCCAATGGAGTTTTTTATATGGGCAATCTTAATGAAGATAGTGTTTCAAATGGAGCAGAAACTGTACGTTTCAGCCAGCTAATTAAAGATAAGGGCGGTTACAGGCTTAACGAAATACTGGGTACCGAACCAAGTGTATATTACCTGCCCCCCGTAAACCGCTTATTTCCTTTTATTGATCCGGAAACTGGTAAGGAAAAAATGGAGGAAGAAAATTAAAATTTAAAATGAATGCATAAGAAATTATGAATTATTCTTAATAAGTGACAATAACAGAACGGTGCCATCAGTGCTAAAGATTATTTGACTTTACCATGCAAGAAATTAAAATTGAAATAAAGGAAAAAGATGCAATAAAAATGTTGCATCAGTATAACGAAGACCTGCTGCCGGGCAAATTCGGCAGAATTGGTAAAGCCTGGACAGCATTCCTTTTTATTGTCTTTCTCACGGGAGTGTATTGCTATATTAATCAACTGAAGAATGGGTTGATTATAACAGGAATGAGGGATTTTGTATTTTGGGGAATCTATATATCCAATTTTGTTTTTTTTGTAGCAATCAGTTTGGTAGGGTCTTTAATAACTGCAATTCTTTATCTGTTAAAAGTTCCCTGGCGTGCACCGCTCACAAGGCTTTCCGAAATCATTGCTGTGGCTGCAATCATTTTTGCCGGCTTAATCATAATTGTAGATATGGGGCGGCCTGATAGAATGCTGAATATGGTTCTTCATGGAAGAATTCAGTCGCCTATTATATGGGATGTTATGGTTGTATTTACATACATGACACTTAGTATTCTGTTGCTGTATTTTCCACTTCTTCCCGGCATCGCATTTTGCAGAGATCACTTAAAAGGAATACCCAAATGGCAGCAATGGATGTATCGGTTCCTTTCATTAGGATGGAAAAATAGTCCTGAACAATACAAGATTGTAAAAAAAGCAATTACTATTTTATCGGTGATGATTATTCCGGTAGCTCTTTGCATACACACTGTAACCTCCTGGTTGTTTGCAAGTACTTACCGGCCCGGCTGGGACAGTACAAATTTTGGAGCCTATTTTGTATCAGGTGCATTCCTGGTAGGTTCCGGTGGAGTAGTAGCGGGAATGTATATTCTCCGGAGATTTAACCCTTCTTATGAAGAATATCTTACCAACAATCACTTTGACAGGATGGGAAAATTGCTGGTTCTTCTGGCGATGGTGTATGCCTATTTCTCAATCAATGAATATCTTATTCCGGCTTATAAAATGAAAGGCGAAGAAGCCCATCACCTGAACGAGTTGTTCACCGGTTATTATGCACCCATGTTTTGGTCAGTACAGTTTTTCGGGATGATTCTTCCTATTATAGTTCTGATGTTTAAAAAAGGAAGAAGACCACTACCCATGTTTATTATGGCCGTTCTTGTAATTGTATGTGCTTGGTTTAAGCGTTACCTGATCGTTATTCCAAGTATGTCTTTTTTGCCCGTGCAGGAAATTCCGGAAGCATGGAAACATTATTCTCCTACTTTACAGGAATGGGCTATTACCGGTGGCTCGCTGGCAGGTGCTTTATTAATCATTACCTTTTTTGTACGCTATTTCCCCATCATTTCTGTATGGGAAGTGGCGGATGAAAGAGGCGTCTCTCATGATATTATTTACAAACATTTACACGAAAGCAATGAAATATAACCTTTCATTTTTGGCAATAAAAACATTGCTGCAAAGAATTATTTTCATTTCGCTTTGTATAAGTGCATTTATCTTTTTTTATAACGATGCAATTGCTCAGGGAGTAAAAGATAGTACTTCAAAACTTTCTTTTACCATCAACCTCAGTTCACTGGTATCAAATGGAACCAGGACTGTAAATGTGAAGGCGGGCAGGAAAGAAAACAAAAAAACTATTCCTGTTCATAATTTAAAATCTCCGGTAAATCTTTACCTGAATGAAGTAAAAGAGCATGATGCTGTTAACGGCACCGGTTGGATCAGCAAACTCTATCTCAATAATGAAGGGGAAGGAATATTTGAGTTCCCCTCAGACTTTAATAAACTCACTGCCGATTTACACGCATTCACTTTCATAGTAAAAATAGTTTCCGACCCTGTATATGAAAATGCGGAAGAAGAAATTAATATTGCTGATGCAAAAATAAATATTGAGTATGCAGGTGCAGATTCTGTAAAAACTGCAACAGCAACTTTGTTAATATGGAAAGAAAATAATTATGTTCCTTTGCCACAGGCAGAACTGAAACTCTGTATAAAAAGGACCTTTAACTTCCTGCCTTTTGGAGAACCAGGAGCTACTACAGACTCTGCCGGGAAAATTACCGGAGAACTTCCGCTTGATATTCCGGGCAATGCAAACGGAACCCTTACAATTGCTGCAAGATTGGAAGATGATGAAACCTATGGTACTGCAGAGGTAACTAAAGATGTACCTTGGGCTGTACTTCCAAAAGTAAATCCGGAAAGAGGAAGAACATTATGGTCACCGGGAGACAATGCCCCTCTTCTATTGGTAATTTCATCTGTTACCATAATTGTTATTATATGGGGTGCCATTTTTTATCTGGTATATTTATTATTTAAGATTAAAAGACTTGGTAAGGCGCCATAATATTTTAATAGTGACGTTTTAAAAAATCATCTTATATGCAATTAATGCAACTAATTCTTAACTTGAACAATCTAATTATTAAGTAAAAAACAATAAAACATGAAAAAGAAAACCTCTTTAATTATCACTGGTCTATTTGCATTTGCCCTGTTTGCTTTTGTTCCTAAAATAACAGACCAAAAACCATGGCCGGTTCCGGATGCATATAAAAATAAAGTGAATCCCTTAAAAGGAGATGCAGCATCCGTTGCCGAAGGCAAAACCCTGTATAGCACACATTGCAAATCATGTCATGGTACAAAAGGAAAAGGTGATGGCCCTAAAGCTGCTCAGTTAGATACAGAATGCGGCGATTTTACAACAGCTGCTTTCCAGGCTCAAACCGATGGAGCATTATTTTACAAAACTTATGAAGGTCGCAAAGACATGCCTTCATTCAAAAAGAAAATTCCTGATGCAAATGATATCTGGTCTTTGGTAAATTATATGAGAACTTTGAAATAAAACCAATTAATGATATTGCAGGTTTTTGAAATCCATTGGAAAGGAGACTGTTTTTAAACAAGACAGTCTCTTTTTATTTCGGGTTTGAAAAAACGAATATACCCATCAATTTTTTTGAGTTCTAATTGTACCGGTATTTAGGCTGCGTCTTCAAACCTTCCCTTTTTATCTGAATTTTGCCCCCAAATCCTTTGCTGCCAAGCCTTTTAACCCTACCTTTGCGACCCCGAACTAAAAAAAACAAAACGGGGATTATTTTATGTCTGAAAATCAAATTCTTAACTCAAACGCTGATGAACAGGAGAATGCTTCTGCAACCGAGGTTGCTGAAACGTCTGCAGCGACAACAAATGCACCTGTTGAGGCAACTGCTGTTGCCGAAACGCCAAAAGGCAACAAGTATATACAAACAGCTCATGATGATTTCGACTGGAGTGTTGACAAACGCAACGTTGCCATTTACAACAAAGAAGAGCGTGAAAAGTACGATGTGGTTTATGATGGTACTTTCAAACAGGTAAATGATGGCGAAATGGTAGAAGGCCAGATCGTTGCATTAACCAAAACGGATGCTGTTGTAAACATTGGTTTTAAAAGTGATGGCCTTGTATCACTCAACGAATTCAGAGACTTACCGGGCTTTAAGGTAGGCGATATTGTAGAAGTAATGGTTGTAGAGAAAGAAGACCGTGAAGGTAATTTACATCTCAGCCGCAAGCTTGCCCGCATTACACGTGCCTGGGAGCGTATTGTTGAAGTACATAAAACGGGTGAAATTGTTACCGGTACAGTTACAAGTAAAACAAAAGGTGGATTAATTGTGGATGTGTTTGGAATGGAAACATTCTTACCGGGTTCACAAATTGATGTGAAACCTGTAACCGATTACGATCAGTTTGTAGGTAAAACAATGGAGTTTAAAGTGGTGAAGATTAACGAAACCATTAAGAACGCTGTTGTAAGTCACAAAGCACTTATTGAAAGCGATATTGAAGCACAACGTGCTGTGATTATGGGTAAACTGGAAAAAGGTCAGGTGTTGGAAGGTACTATCAAGAACATTACCGACTTCGGTGCGTTCCTTGATCTGGGTGGTGTTGATGGCTTATTGTATATCACCGATATCAGCTGGGGCCGTATCAACCATCCTACAGAAGTGTTGAAGATGGATCAGAAACTGAACGTTGTAGTTCTTGACTTTGATGATGATAAAAAACGTATCAGCCTTGGTCTGAAACAATTAACCCCGCATCCCTGGGATACATTATCTGCAGACATTGTTGAAGGAAATACTCTGAAAGGTAAAGTAGTAAACATTGAAGACTACGGTGCTTTCTTAGAAATTATGCCGGGTGTTGAAGGGTTGGTACACGTAAGTGAAATAAGCTGGGCTAACACTCCTGTAAATGCAAAAGAATTCTTCAAAATGGGCGACGAACATGAAGCGAAAATTGTAACGCTTGATAAAGATGCCCGTAAGATGAGCCTGAGCATTAAGCAAATGAGCCAGGATCCATGGAGCACTATTGAAGAAACATTCCCTGTTGAAAGCAAGCATAAAGGGTTAGTGAAAAACATTACTCCTTATGGTGTGTTTGTTGAACTGAAACCTGGTATTGGTGGTATGATTCACATCAGCGATCTGAGCTGGACCAAGCGTTTCAACCATCCGGGTGAATACACAAAGGTTGGTCAGGAAATTGATGTAATGATCCTTAGCATTGACAAGGAAAACCGAAAATTGCAGTTGGGTCATAAGCAACTGGAAGAAGACCCCTGGAATGCATTGGAAGAAACATTCGCTATTGGAACAATTCATGAAGGTCATGTAACCAAGAAGGACGACAAAGGCGCTCTTGTTCAGTTACCTTACGGTATTGAAGGATTTGCCCCCAACCGCCACCTGAATAAGGAAGATGGTAAGCAGGTAATGGCAGATGAAACTGCACAGTTTGTTGTGATTGAATTCGATCGTAACGAAAAACGTGTGGTAATCAGTCATGCACGCATTTGGGAAAAAGCAATTGCTGATGAAAAGAATGCAGAGATGAAAGAAAAGCAAGCCGATGTTGTACGTACCAAAAAAGCGGTAAAAGATGTACAAAGCAAAGTGGAGAAAACAACGCTTGGTGATTTAGGTGTACTTGCTGATCTGAAGAAAAAATTAGACGGTGATGCTGCAGATGAAAACAAAAG
Source organism: uncultured Chitinophagaceae bacterium (assembly GCA_947085245.1). Lineage (GTDB taxonomy): Bacteria > Bacteroidota > Bacteroidia > Chitinophagales > Chitinophagaceae > Lacibacter. The sequence goes on from CAMTVU010000006.1 coordinate 36,221, forward strand.
CGAAGAGAAAGAAGGTTAATTATAACTGATCTTTATATACAAGAGGCTGTCTCAAAAGTCGTCATTGCGAACATAGTGAAGCAATCTGCAAAAATTGATCAATTGATAAACAGATAGATTGCTTCGGTCGTTCCTCCCTCGCAAAGACGTTTAACGACTTTTGAGGCAGCCTCTTTTTTTAATGACGAATGAGGAGTAATGAATCATTAGTGAGGCCATCCTCATTACTCATCATTCATTATTCAGCACTCATCGTTATCTTCGCAACAAACAAAACTGGTTAATGCGTTACTTCCTCATTGGTTTTATGGGCAGCGGAAAAACTTACTGGGGCAAAAAGTGGAGTGAAGCATCTTGTATAAAACATTACGACCTGGATGAAGAAATAGAAAAAAGGGAAGGCAAAAGTATAAATGTAATTTTTGAACAGAAAGGCGAGGAAGCATTTCGAAAAATGGAAAAAGAAGCGCTGAAAACTTATATGAATCTGGATAATTTTATCATGAGCTGCGGTGGTGGTACACCTTGTTTCCACGGGAATATGGAGCGGATGAACAAAGAAGGAGTAACGATTTATTTAAAGAGCCCGGCAGCAGAACTGGCGCAACGTTTACAAAATGAAAAAGAAGTAAGGCCACTGATTGCAGGGATGGAAAATGAAGTGCTGGAACAGTTCATCAGTGAAAAATTAAAACAGCGGGAAAGCTGTTATGCAAAAGCAATGTATCATTTACCGGCTCACAATATGAGTGTTGAAAATTTTGAACGAATCGTAAGACGACATGGCTGATAAATTTTTAAAAATTTCTTTTTTGCTCGGTGCCCTGGCTGTAGGCCTTGGTGCATTTGGTGCACACGCATTAAGGGAAATGGTTGATGAGAAAAGTTTACATGCCTGGCAAACTGCCGTGTTGTATCATTTTTTTCATTTGCTTGCTTTAGCAATCTCTGGGTTACTCATTAAACAAAAACCTGTAAACTGGTACACAAGAGCCGGTTATTTGTTTATAGCAGGCATTGTGTTATTCAGTGGTTCATTATACACACTTACTTTTTTAAAAGCTGCCGGTATTGAAAACATGAACTGGCTGGGGGCTGTTACCCCGTTAGGAGGCATTTGTTTTATAGCAGGCTGGTTATGTTTATTTTCAGGAGTAAATAAAGCTTCACATTCTTAAATTGGTATTTCCATTTTAATGGTTGTGCCGGTTGTTCCATTGGCTGATACTATTTCAAAATGCCCGCCAATACTTTCCATACGTCGTTGCATATTTTTAAGGCCGTTGCCAAACCGGTTTAATTTTTCTTTATCTATTCCTTTGCCGTTATCACTTATTTCAATCAGCATCTGATTATTGAAATGAATATGAATATTTACTTCAGATGCGTTGGCATGTTTCATTACATTGTTCAACGATTCTTTCAATACAAGAAAAATATTTCTCCGTTTTACACCTGAAATATCCTTTGCAGGAATTTCAACGGGTATATTGAAATTGTATTGCACCTTAAAATTGTCAAGATACTCTGATGCATAAGAACGGATATAAGCAATAAGGCTGCTTACGGAATCATTGCCGGGGTTCATACTCCAGATGATGGCATTCATCTTGGTCATGAGTTCATTGGCATTGTGTGAAATTTTTGAAATTTCTTCAATTGGTTTTTCTTTTGTTTTTTGTATGGCAATTTCACTCAGCAGGCGGATGGCTGTAACGCCGCTTCCCAGCTCATCATGCATGTCGGCAGAAATCCGGCTGCGTTCATCCTGCTGAGCGCTCAGCACCGCAATTTGTTTTTCATATTCCTGTTTTTTACTTTCCTGCCTGATGGCTTCATCCATCTTAACTTTTTCAATCAACTCAATTTTGTTTTTATACGTTAATCCCAGCAGAAACAAAACAAGTTCAAGGAAAACACCAACTTCAAAATAAATCAATGATTGCCTGAACAAACCAGTTGAAGGAAACAGGTTGGTTGAAGGAAACAGGATAATATACTGGGAGATCAACCCCATAGACAGGTTGGCAACATTGCCTGCAAGCAGGTAGTTCATTAGTTTATTACGTTCTACAATTCCAAGAATTAAATAACCAATTCCAAGAAAAATCATGAAAAATTTGCTTGCATTTTCAATATTGGACAAATAAGTATATGGGAAATCAATAAAATAAAACACTGAATAAAGAAGTAAGAAAACAGCCAGCGCTATTTCAGCTAAAATAAACATGCGGTTTAGCGTTGGATAGTTGGCCGGTGTATTCAAAAACATACGTGTAAAGCCGATGTAAAAAATGTAACCGGCAATCTGTAAAAAGTAATCAAGATATTCTTCATTAAAAAAATTAAATTCTGTAGAGCGTTTATACAAAGTGGCTTTTAGAAATAATAACAAACCCAGGCAAAAGGCATAAACGGAATAATACAAAAATGCCCGCTTATGATTCTGTACATAATTAGCCATTGAATATAAAAGCATCATTAATAACAGGCCGCACAACACATAAGTGAATGTGTTTACACCAAACCAGCTTGTATGAATGTCATTGATATAGTAGTCAAAAAAAGCCGGACTGATGAGTTTAGGTGAAAGGGTGATAATATTTGTTTTTGCAAATCTGCACTTTACAAGTATCTGCATTTCTTTACCAGGTGGAATCATAAAAAGCCGGTAAGCATTCTCATTCTTGTCTTTTGAAACCTGTCCGGATATTTCAATCCATTGATTGGTACTTGAATCCCTGGTGTACAAAACAGTTTCCCTTGCATAAGTACCGGGAGTTACATAAAAGGAACGGTTATGATTTTCGTTATTTTCTATCCAGAACAGTAAATAGATTTTAGAATCAATCATGAGTACTTTCTGTACTTTTTTACCGGGCAGTTCATACAAATGGAAAAACATTGTACCCCGCAGCGTTTGCAGAGCTGTAGTATTGTTTGTGTCAATAAAAACATGCATATTCTCGTTGAGAAATAGCAGGTTTTCAACAGTGGATGTGCGGATAACAGAGAGCATGGTATCCTGATGCGCACGGGCTGTGAAAAGCAGAAGTAAAAACCAACAGGTGAGCAGGTATCTTTTCTTCATAAAGCGTCAGTTGGGCGTTAAGTTAAAACATTTCGGCTTTACAAGGCGGTCTTTTCTCTGTGGTTGGGATGATTGCATTCTTTATCTTTGTTTTTATGGCCGGAAACCGCATGAAACAAAAGAAGAAAAAGGAAAACCCTGTGCAGATGAAGCAGGAGAAAGAGGAGCAGGTATCTGTAAAAGAACTGGTAAAAGATGAGAGAACCCATAAGATTACAGGAATCGTTTTTCTTATCATTTCTTTTGTCTTATTTTTCTCTTTTACTTCCTATTTATTTACCTGGAAAGAAGACCAGGATAAAGTACTCCGCTATTCATTCCGTGTTTTGTTTGAAGAAAAAATGAATGTAGAAAACCTGCTGGGCCGCTTTGGTGCCTGGATATCGCACTTGTTTTTCTACAAGGGTTTTGGGGCTGCTTCTTATCTTGTTTGTACTTTCTTTTTTATTGTTGGCGCAAACTTATTGTTTGGCAGAAAACTGTTTTCCATTACACGTAACCTGAAATATGTTCTTGTTGGTTTACTGGTGTTGCCTGTATTTTTTTCTTTCTTCATGCAGCAACAGGGATTTCCCTGGGGTGGGGCGTTTGGTAATTATGCATCGGGCTGGTTAAGCGGTTTTGCCGGCAAAGCAGGAACTGGAATTATTTTATCGCTGGCAGCTATCTCTTATTTTATATGGCGTTTCAATCCTGTTTTTAAATTACCAGCCAAAAAAATTAAGCAAGCGCCTTTGAATGAACTTATTGATGCAGAAGATGGCAAACCTGTAGTGATTGATCTTACCAATACAAAGAAAGAAGATGAAAGTTACGTGGCCAATCAACTGAAAAAAGAAAGTGCATTTATGCCGGTTCCTGCAAATGAAGAAACCCGGGAACTTTTACATGAATTTTCAATTACAGAAAAAGAAGAAATACAGCCACAAAATAATATGCCGGCTGATGAAATAGTTGTTCCTCAAAAAAAATATAAACCGTTTGAAGATGAAGTTGCAGATAGTGAACTGCCATTGGAGATCAAAAATGTAACGGAAGATTTATCTGAAGAAACAGCAGCAGAAAAAAAGGTTATTGAAAACCTGCCGCCTTATGATCCTTTTCTTGATCTGAAAGATTATAAATTTCCATCACTCAATTTATTGGAAAATCACGGCAGTGAAAAGATCGTACAGGATCCGCATGAACTTGAAAATTACAAAAACCAGATCATCAATACGCTTCGCAATTATGATATTGAAATTCAGAAAATATTTGCAACTGTTGGCCCCACTGTAACGCTGTATGAAATTGTTCCTGCAGCAGGCGTTCGCATCTCCCGTATAAAAAATCTGGAAGATGATATTGCCTTAAGCCTTGCTGCATTGGGTATCCGCATTATTGCACCCATCCCCGGTAAAGGAACCATTGGTATTGAAGTGCCCAATGTAAAAAAGACGATTGTAAGTATGAAAACACTGCTGTCATCAGAAAAATTTCAGCATAATAATTTTGGGTTGCCCATTGCGATTGGTAAAAAAATTGACAATGAAAATTTCATTGTTGATCTTACCACCATGCCTCACCTGTTAATGGCAGGCGCTACCGGCCAGGGTAAATCAGTTGGGGTAAATGCCATTCTTGTTTCATTGCTGTATAAGAAACACCCATCTCAATTAAAGCTGGTATTGGTTGATCCCAAAAAAGTAGAACTGAGTTTATACCGTCATATCGAAAAACATTTCCTGGCAAAATTGCCGGGTGAGGAAGATGCAATCATCACTGATACCAAGAAAGTAATTAATACACTTAATGCTTTGTGTATTGAAATGGATAACCGTTATGATTTGCTGAAAGAAGCAGGATGCCGTAACATTCGTGAATACAATGAAAAATTTGTTGCCAGAAAATTGAATCCTCAAAAAGGACATCAGTATCTTCCGTTCATTGTATTGGTTATTGATGAGTTTGCTGATTTGATTATGACAGCGGGTAAAGAAATTGAAATGCCGATTGCCCGGCTTGCACAATTGGCACGTGCTGTAGGAATACATTTGATCATTGCAACACAACGCCCATCTGTAAATATTATCACCGGTACCATTAAAGCTAACTTTCCTGCAAGAATTGCTTTTAAAGTATCGTCAAAAGTTGACAGCCGAACCATTCTTGACACAGGCGGCGCTGAGCAATTGATTGGTAAAGGCGATATGCTTATCAGTTATAATGGTGAGCTTACACGTTTACAATGTGCTTTTGTTGATACACCCGAAGTGGATGAAATTGTATCATTCATCAGCAAACAAAGAGGATACCCGCAGGCCTTTTTATTGCCGGAATATATTGATGAAAAAGATTTGGAAGGAAGAGATTTCGATTTAAGCGACAGGGATCCTTTATTTGAAGATGCTGCAAGATTGATTGTACAAAACCAGGTAGGCTCTACTTCACTGCTGCAACGAAGGATGAAGCTGGGGTATAACCGTGCAGGCCGGTTGATGGATCAACTGGAGGCAGCAGGTATTGTGGGAGGCAGCCAGGGAAGTAAAGCAAGGGATGTATTGATTAAAACTGAAATGGAGCTTGATCAACTTCTGCAAATGCTGGGCTAAGCTGTTAAAGTTCGGCTAATACATTCGGTTGAGTTGTTTCCGGCGGCATCTGCTTATCTTTGCGGCCTCAATTTTGAACAGACATTGAAAACCGTTAGAATGAAGACAATTGTATTTCTCCATGTTGTAATGTTATTTGCAATAGTTGGTTTTGCCCAACCCAAAAATATGGGGCAAAGTGATCCTGCTGCAAAAAAAATACTTGATGCCGTTAGTGCAAAGTTCAAGACTTACAAAGCTGTACAGGCGATCTTTTCTTTTAAAAATGAAGATGCCAAAGGAAAAATGCTTGGAATCAAGAAGGGTACTTTATTCATGAAAGGAATTAAGTATCGTGTTACCATTACAGGCGGGCAGGATATTTTTTGTGACGGCAATAATATCTGGACCTATGATAAAACAGCAAACGAAGTAACTGTTTCAAAATACGATCCCTCACAAAACGGCATTACGCCTCAAAAGCTGTTTACCAACTTTTATGATAATGATTTCCTGTATAAGCTCAATGGCGAAAAGAAAGAAGCCGGTAAAACCCTGCAGGAAATAGAACTTACTCCTTATGATAAAACAAAATCATTCTTTAAAGTACTTATATGGGTTGATAAGAAAGCGAAGACTATTTACAGTACCAAAGTATTGGAAAAAAGCGGTAACAAATACACCTATACTGTTTCTTCTTTAAATGGCAATGCCAATGTAAGTGATGCACAGTTTATATTTGATACGAAGAAATATCTAAATGTTGAAGTGGTGGACTTAAGATAACCCCAACAAAAACGTATTATAAAAATGGGGCGGTTGCTTTGCAACCGCCCCATTTTTTATTTGAAGATTTTTTATTTTAAGCCTGTGCCATATCAGGAATAGCTTCTACTTTATAAGCGCCTGCATCCAGCTTGGCTTTTGTTTCTGTAAATGCATGCAATGTTTCTTCAATATCGGCATCGGTATGTACGGCAGATGGAATTAAACGGTAAATGATATGTCCTTTTGGTATAACTGGATACACAACAATGGATGCAAAGATGTTGTAGTTCTCTCTCAAGTCCATCACCATCGCAGTTGCTTCTTCCACACCGCCTTTCATATAAACAGGAGTTACGGGACTGTCTGTTTTACCAATATCAAATCCTCTTTCTTTTAAACCGCCCTGCAATTTTCTTGCGTTGCTCCACAACTTTTCTTTCAGTTCGGGCATGGTTTTCAGCATATCCAAACGCTTTAAGTTGCCCAATACAATTGGCATGGGTAAGCTTTTGGCAAATATTTGTGAGCGGATATTATAACGGATATAATCAATGATTACTCTTGGTCCTGCCATGAAGGCGCCAATGGATGCCATTGATTTGGCAAATGTGCTGAAGTAAAGATCAATATCATCCTGGCAGCCCTGTTCTTCACCTGCACCTGCGCCGGTTTTACCCAATGTTCCAAAACCATGTGCATCATCCACCATTAAACGAAAATCATATTGCTTCTTAAGCGCACAAATTTCTTTGAGCTTGCCCTGGTCACCTGCCATTCCAAACACACCTTCGGTAATAACTAAAATTCCGCCGGTTCCCTGTTTTTCAATCAATGCAGTTGCCCGTTGCAATTGTTTTTCACAATCAGCCATATCATTGTGTTTGTAAACATAACGATGGCCGGGATGCAACCGCAAACCATCAATGATACATGCATGGCTTTCGGCATCATACACAATTACATCATGACGGCCACAGATAGCATCAATAGCGCTCATGATACCCTGGTAACCAAAGTTCATTAAGATGGCATCTTCTTTCTGTTCAAATTCAGCCAGTTCCTTTTCCAATTGCTCATGATAATTGGAGTTGCCGCTCATCATGCGTGCACCCATGGGATAGGCCAATCCGAATTGCTTTGCTGCTTCTGCATCAATTTTTCGTACTTCCGGATGGTTGGCAAGCCCCAGATAATTGTTCAAACTCCACACAATTTTTTCTTTACCACGAAACATCATGCGGCTGCCGATTTCGCCTTCTAATTTCGGAAATGCAAAGTAGCCGTGAGCTCTTTCTCTGTGCTGGCCAAGCGGGCCCTGATTCTTAATCAGCTTCTCAAAAATGTCTGCCATAATATGAAGATTTAATAAAAATCCCGATAGCAATCGGAAGCCGCAAAGTTAAGGTTTTGAAGCATACTTATAAAGCAGGAAAACAACCGGGTTGCCATCATAAAAAACAACTTTTATCACACTGTTCAACCGGTATCTTTGTGGGATAAATTTATTTTATGCGATCCCTTTTTTCTTTACTTATTTTATTGATTGGATTTCAATCTTTCGCTCAAAAAGCAACAACCTCAAAGCAATCCGATGCGTTTCTGCAACGACCCAAATTAGTGGTAGGAATCATGGTTGATCAGATGCGCTGGGATTTTTTATACAGGTATTACAACCGCTATTCTCCCAACGGCGGTTTTAAACGGTTGCTCAGTAAAGGTTTCAGTTGCGAAAATACATTCATCCCTTTTACACCAACAGTAACTGCATGCGGCCACACAAGTGTATATACTGGCAGCGTGCCTGCCGTTCATGGCATAACAGGAAATGCATGGTGGGATTATGAAAAGAACAGAACCGTTTATTGCAGTGAAGATAAAACGGTAAAGACTGTGGGCAGTAATACAACTGCCGGTGAAATGAGTCCACGCAACATGCTGGCTACTACTATTTGTGATGAGTTGAAA
>CAMTVU010000007.1:0-20748 GCA_947085245.1 uncultured Chitinophagaceae bacterium
AATCCATTTTTGCCAAACACTGCCATGAAGATGATTGGGATGATGAAAGTAGTGGAGAAAATACTGGATTGGGAAAATGCAGGAAAATTGAAATTGCTCAGCGTTGGTTACACGATGCGTGCACCTGAACTTTTGTTCAGAAAAATTGAGGATGAAGAAATTAAGTATCAAATTGAAAAACTAAAAGCAGGATTGGCCTCCCCAAACCCCTCCGAAGGAGGGGCTTCGAAACAGTCTGATAAATCAATTGCTGTTTCAAAGACGGAGAGTTCAAAAGTCTCCCCTTCCGGGGGAGATTTAGAGGGGCCTCTGAAGCCTGTTATTCAATTTGATGATTTCGCAAAAATTGATTTGAAAGTGGGAACAATACTCACTGCTGAGAAAGTAGAAAAAGCTGATAAGCTGCTGAAGCTTTCCGTTGATCTTGGTTTTGAAACAAGAACTATTGTGAGTGGTATAGCCTTGCATTTTAAACCTGAGGAAATAATTGGCAAACAGGTAGTAGTTGTGGCAAACCTTGCTCCACGTAAAATGCGTGGCATTGAAAGCAATGGTATGATCCTTATGGCAGAAGATAAAGAAGGAAAATTACACTTTGTAAATCCGCAAGGCTCAGTCAATCCCGGGGCCCCGGTGAATTGAACGAACATATCGTATTTGTATCATTTGGTTTAAAATTGATGATTGTACACAATGTAATTAATGATCCAGATGGTTGCATGAAATAAAGAAGCTGCTGCTAATAAGTAAACAACTTCAAGCGATTTTTTAAAGAATTGCGTTTTCATAATTTTTGTTTTAAAGGGTTCAGAATGTTTATTCCTATCTATGACAATGGGATTGCTGTTACGTTTAACAGACATGGTTTATAAAAGTTGTTAAGTTTCAGTTAACCATCTTCAGAAGTAAACTTCATTTATTTTGAAGTTAATTTGCGATGAAGTATTTCCACAAATCTTAAATAATCCTACCTTCGGCCTAAAATAGTTGCATAACTAACTAATTTTAATAAAGCTTGAAATATGAAACGTACAATTAAAAAAGTTGCTGTTCTTGGCAGTGGAGTCATGGGTTCCCGCATCGCCTGTCATTTTGCAGGAATTGGTTTACAAACATTGTTACTGGATATGGTTCCGAAGGGAGCAGAAGAAAGCACTAAACCTGCAGAGCGGAATAAGTTGGTGAATGATGCATTGCAGGCAGCTATCAAAAGCAATCCATCGCCAGTTTATACAAAAGATGTGGTGAAGAAAATTACAACAGGCAACTTCACCGATAACATGAAAGACATTGCAGGTTGTGATTGGGTGATAGAAGTGGTGGTGGAGCGTTTAGACATCAAACAAATCATTTTTGAACAGGTAGAAAAATTCCGCAAGCCCGGCACACTCATTACTTCCAATACATCAGGCATTCCCATCAACATGATGACAGAAGGAAGAAGTGATGATTTCAAAAAACATTTCTGTGGTACTCACTTTTTTAACCCGCCACGCTATCTGCGTTTGCTTGAAATTATTCCAACAAAATATACCGATCCATCAGTAGTTGATTTCTTAATGAACTATGGTGATCTGTTTCTGGGAAAAACAACGGTGTTGTGTAAAGACACACCTGCATTCATTGCTAATCGCATTGGTGTATTTGGTATGATGGTATCCATGAATGCAATGGAAAAATTGCAGTTGAACGTTGATGAGGTTGATGCTTTGACAGGGCCCATCATCGGTCGTCCTAAATCTGCAACATTCCGTACAGGTGATGTGGTAGGGTTGGATACATTGGTGAAAGTGGCAAGAGGTGTTGCTGAAAATTGTCCTGATGATGAGGCAAAGGATTTGTTTACCATTCCTGCCTGGTTAGATAAAATGATAACCAATAACTGGCTGGGCGATAAAACCGGGCAAGGTTTTTTTAAGAAAGGGAAAGCTGCAGATGGGGCTAAAGAAATCCTTACACTCAATCTGCAAACAATGGAGTATGGTGCAAGAGTAAAACCAAAATTTGCAAGTGTTGAAGCAGCAAAGCCCATTGATGATCTAAAAACAAGATTGAAAATGCTTTGCAGCGGAACCGATAAAGCCGGACAATTTTACAAGCAGTTTCATTACAGTTTGTTTTCGTATATCTCACACCGCATTCCCGAGATCAGTGATGAAGTATATCGTGTAGATGATGCAATGATGGCTGGTTTTGGATGGGAGATTGGTGCATTTGAAAGCTGGGATGCATTGGGAGTTGCAAAAACAACAGAAGCTATGAAAGCTGCCGGTTACAAAGTAGCTGCATGGATTGATGAAATGATTGCAGGTGGCGCAAAAAGTTTTTATAAAGTAGAAAACAACAAACGTGTTTGTTACGATCCTGCAACTAAAACCTACAAAGTAATTCCGGGGGGCGATGCGTTTATTGTAATGAAGAATTTTGAGAACCAAACAGTTTGGAAAAATTCTGTGAGCCGTGCATATCATTTAGGTGATGATGTATTGGGACTGGAATGGAATACAAAAATGGGAAGCATTGGTGGTGAAGTTTTGGAAGGAATTCAGAAAACAATTGCATTGGCCGAAGAGAAATATAAAGGCGTTGTGATTGCTAATGATGCTGCACAATTCAGTGCAGGAGCTAATGTGGGAATGATCTTTATGCTGGCAATTGAACAGGAATATGATGAGTTGGATATGGCCATCCGTATGTTTCAGAATACCATGATGCGTGCAAGATATTCTTCAATACCTGTGGTTGTTGCGCCGCATGGATTAACATTAGGCGGCGGTTGCGAATTGAATTTGCATGCAGATAAAGTTTGTGCAGCCGCAGAAACTTATATTGGATTAGTTGAATTAGGAGTTGGATTAATACCCGGCGGTGGCGGCACTAAAGAATTTGTAATGCGTGCTGCTGATGAAATGCATGAAGATGAACCGGAAACCATCACATTAAAAAACCGTTTCTTATCCATTGCAACAGCAAAAGTGGCAACTTCTGCCAAAGAAGGTTTTGAAATGGGTGTGTTCCGTAAAGGATTGGATGAAGTAGTGTTGAACCAGGGTCGTCGTATAGCAGAAGCAAAAAAATCAGCACTTGAAATTTTTGATGCCGGATATGTAACACCCACGCAAAGAGCCGATGTTAAAGTACTGGGTCGCTCTGGCTTAGGTGCATTGCTGGCTGGTATCAACGGAATGAAAACAGCGGGCTATGCTACTGAGCATGATAGTTTGGTTGCAACAAAATTAGCATACGTGATGTGTGGTGGTGATTTGAGTGAACCCACTTTTGTAACCGAACAATATTTATTGGATCTGGAACGTGAAGCTTTCTTATCACTTTGTGGTGAAAAGAAATCATTAGAAAGAATACAGAGTGTATTGAAGGGCGGTAAGCCGGTGAGGAATTAATGAATACAATCAAACAATACTGCGGTGAGTCACCTCCAAAAGGTGGCTCACCTGCATTTTGAGCAAACAATACTTTCAATGGCACTGGTTCAACACATATCATCTTCCTGTCAACTCATCATTCATTCCCATTTTTATTTTTATGGCGATGCCTGCAATGAACAGTTGGCAAAACAAATAGCTGCTGATATTGATCAGCACTGGAATGAGCCCAAAGCAAGAATTCAGTACAAGGAGAATTGGTATGATGTAGTATTTGACATCAAAGGATTTTACGAACTGCAATTAGAACCTGAAACTGTTTGGTACAATACTGATCCATCTTTGTTTTATTTCCGCATTGAAGAATATTCGCCCATGCATGTTTCCTTTGTAGATGGGTTGGGATGCAACACCGGCTATTTCAAGCTGGCAAATCTTTTGCAAACATCAACAACAGCAGCACATGAATACGGGCACATGCTTGGTTTACATCACCCCCAAGAACTGGACATAAGAGGGTATGGAACTCCGGGTATCATGTATCCGAGAGGTACTATCTGTGATCCGCATTTTCAATATGATTCTGCTGCTGAAGCAGGACAAACAGGCGGCACACTTGATCCACAGTACCGCAAAGTACTCTTCAGCGATATTGAAAATTTAAAACTTCACAAACTTCATTTCAATGAGGAAGGTTTTGCCGTTCTTGGAGATTTTACAAGCATTTATCATTCCCGTTATCTTCCCGGAGAATAAACAATTAAATTTAGCTTTCATAAGTTCACAATTATTACTATGAGTATTTTAGAAGTTCATGATCTCAAAAAACGTTATGGAAAAATCCAGGCGTTGAATGGCATTTCATTCAATGTGCCAAAGGGTTCTGTATTCGGAGTGTTAGGTCCTAATGGCAGTGGTAAAACAACGATGCTCAGTATTATCCTTGATGTATTAAGTGCAGATAGTGGTAACTATTCCTGGTTTGGTGAGCCTGCTTCTCCTGATCTTAGAAAGAAGATTGGATCCTTGCTGGAAACTCCCAACTTCTATCATTATTTATCTGCGGTAAATAATTTAAAAATCACCAACAGCATCAGCGGCCGTGGTGATGCTGCAGCAATTGATGCAGTATTGCAGAAAGTAAATTTATATGAACGCCGTAACAGCCGTTTCAGTTCTTACAGTTTAGGTATGAAACAACGCTTGGCAATAGCAGCTGCTTTGCTGGGTGATCCGCAGATATTGGTGTTGGATGAACCAACCAATGGATTGGATCCGGTGGGTATTGCGGAGATTCGGGAACTCATCATTGAACTGAGTAAGAAAGGACATACCATCATCATGGCCAGTCATTTGCTGGATGAAGTGGAAAAAATGTGTACACATGTTGCTATTTTAAAAACCGGAATACTGGTTGCCTCAGGTTCAGTTGAAGATGTGTTGGTAGATGAAGATGTAATAGAAGTTGCAGCGGCAAATATGAGTCAGTTGAAAAATGTTCTCAGCGATTATCCCGGCAAAACAACCCTCTCCATTAACGAACAGACGATACAAATTCATTTTGCAAAAGGAACTGCCCGCCCCGATGAAATCAATCAATATTGTTTCAACAAAGGAATCATCCTTCAGCAACTTATTATCAAGAAGAAAAGACTTGAAGAAAAATTCTTTGAGTTAACAAACAACTAATCATAAAAAACAGTTTATGCTTCACCTGGTACGTACAGAATGGTTTAAAATACGCAAGTATCCCGGCTTTTGGTGGGTGTTGGGTATTACAGCCTTAACCTATCCGGGCATCAATGCGTTGTTATACTTTTTTTATAAAAACCTGGTTGCAAAAACAGATACAACAGGACAACTGGCAAAAGCGCTGATCGGAAATCCATTTGCCTTTCCGGAAGTATTCCGCACAGTAGCTTATTCTTCATCACTGTTTATTTTTATTCCCGCCATTCTCATCATTATGCTTATCTCAAATGAGTTTACCTACAAAACAAACAGGCAAAACATTATTGATGGCTGGAGCAGGAATGAATTTTTATTGGCAAAGTTTATCGACGTTGTAATTGTTTCAGTACTTGTAATTTTGTTATACCTCGTTGTTACTTTGATCATTGGATTTACAAATACAGATAAAACGGTTACCAACTCATGGAAGCTTGCAAATTATACAGGTCTGTTTGGTTTGCAGGTTTTTTCTCAATTGTCTTTTGCCTTCTTACTTGGATTACTGATACGAAGAGCTTTTATTGCTTTGGGTATTTTTATTTTTTATATGATGATCGTTGAACAGATAGGAGTGGGAATACTGAAACGGTTTGTACATGATATCGGCAGGTTCTTACCACTTGAAGTATCAGACAGGATCACACCCGTTCCTGCTTTTTTAGGACGATTGGATGAAAAAGTGTACAAGTTAAGTCTGGCTTTGGTCAACGAACATGTGATCTATACCATACTTTATACCATTGTTTTCTGGGGGCTTTGTTTTTGGGTCTATAAAAAAAGAGATCTGTAACATTCATTTTTTTATCACTCTTGTCAAACTAAATTGGGCTAAAGCCTACTGGTAGTGGGTGCTTATTTTGTAACCCCAGCCTTAAGGCCGGGGTTATGAAAGCCTCTCCGGATATGGGCTTTAGCCCAAAATGAATATTTTTAGTCGGACAATATTTTTTTTATGATGAAGAAATTCTTTCAGCTTTTGTTGATTTTGTTTTTTGCACAACAATCAGCCGTTGCTCAAAACATGCAAACGGTAATCAAGGCCGAAGCATTAAAAATGGCAAGAGCTTTTGCTGCACTTGATTTAGAAACGTATGCTTCATTTACGTATCCAACTTTACTACAAGAGAAAGGAAGCAAAGAAAAAATAAAACAGGGGGTTGATTCCATTGAAAAGTATCGTCAGCAGTTTGGTATAAAAGTAAAATCCGTACTCATCGGCAATCCTTCAACAGTAATTACCTATAAAGATATTATGCAATGCACTTTGCCACAAACCATAACCGTTGAGGCTTTTATGGGATCAATGATTTCTGAAAGTACATTAATCGGCTTGTCAAAAGATGGGAAGACATGGTATTTTGTTGATGCACTTGCTTATAACCGGGCCAATGTAAAATCTAAATTACCTGAACTGAGTCCAATGCTGGTGATACCACCCATGAAACAGCCAACACTCATTCCCAAAGTTCCGTAGGTATGCCATCACGCCATCAAGTGTGATGGCATACCTGTTAACCTGCTATAACCCTTAACTTAATGACATTGGGCATCAGACGAAAGAAAAAACTAACTGATCAATTCATTCAATGCTGCATCAATGGTTGGATAAAGGAACTGAAATCCTGCATTTTGAATTTTTGCTGAACTCACTGTTGCGCTTTTCAAAACTTCAATACTCAATTCGCCCAACACAATCTTTAAAGCAAAAGCAGGAACATGTACTGAAATAAATGCTTTTCCTCTCATCTTCTTTGCAAGTGCAATGGTGAGATCTTTATTATTGACCGGGTTGGGAGCAATAGCATTAAACACGCCATTCATATTTTCATTTTCCATTGCAAATTCATACATGCGGCAAAGGTCATCAATATGTACCCAGCTGATCATTTGCCCACCGGTTCCTAAAATGGTTGCCAAACCAAAACGCAATGGTTTTTTAAATTCTTTCATTGCGCCGCCATCATTACTCAGCACAATACCTGTTCTCAGTTTTACCAATCGTTTGCCTGTACCTGTTACAGGTTCAATGGCTTCTTCCCATTGCTTGCAGGTTTGTGCAAGAAAATCATTATGCGAAAGATCGGTTTCAATAAATGCTTTACCGCCATCGGGTCCATACCATCCGATAGCAGAGGAGCTGATGACAGCTTTCACTTTATTTGGAATTTCCTGCAATGCTTTAACTATGAGCTTTCCTCCCTGCACCCGGCTGTTTATAATTTCATTTTTTCGTTGTTTGGTCCATCGTTTATCAGCTACGCCTGCACCTGCCAGGTGAATAATGTAATCACTGGATGCAATTGCTTCCCTGTCAATTGTTGCTGCTTCCACATTCCAGGCAGCAAATGAAATTCCTTTTTTGGGGAATGACTTTACGGTGCGGCTGAGAATAATAATGGCATGACCTTTGGCGGATAAATACTCCGACAGGGCTGTTCCAATCAATCCTGTTCCCCCGGTAATACAAATAGTTGCCATGAATGGTTCTTTGTTTTTTGTAATTGGTATGCAATTTAATTTTTAACTGCATCTTGCATACGAAATGTCTTGTTTCAGCGTAATTTTACTTAGTACTGCGTAGCTTTAAGCGAAGCGGTAAGAAAGATAATAAACGAAATATGAAGACGATTAAAACAGTTGGTTTTTTACTGGTAATGTTTGCCTTTGTAACAATTGGCAAGGCACAGCGTATTTATTATTCCGAACCCGACCGTGATGATCTGCGCCAGCTCAAGTTTGAGATCCTGGGCAAGTACAATACCAATTACCTCATCTATAAGAACAGCCGTTCAAAACATTTTATTTCTGTTTATGATGCAGAAATGAAACTGAAGGAAAAAGTGGAACTTGATTTTATTCCCGACAGGGCAATTAATGTTGATCTGTTCTCTCACCCCGACCATGCAATGGTCATCTATCAATACCAGAAAAAAAATATTGTGTATTGCATGGGTGTAATGCTCGATGGAAATGGAAAGAAAATTGGTGAGCCATTGCAATTGGATACAACTCAGCTTAGTATTTTCAGCGATAATAAAATTTACAGCACCATCATCAGCGATGATAAACAAAAACTGATGATTTTTAAAATGAAGAACAAACAACAGGACGATTTTACTATACAAACCCTGTTGCTGAGCCATAATCTGATTCCAATTCGTAAAGCGGGCTTCAATTACAGCCTGGAGAATTCAAAAGAATCCATTGCTGATTTTTATCTGGATAATGAAGGAAATTTTTTGTTCAGTCATGTATCCCGCCCGGCACAGCGTGAATACATTAATAGAGCAAAGCTTGTTGTGTTACCTGTCTATGCCGACACGATAAAGAAATTTGATCTTACATTGGATAAAGTATTCCTTGACGAATTGCGTATCAAAGTTGATAATATCAACGGACGTTATGTATTAACATCTTTATATTCCAAAACAAAACGTGGAAATATTGACGGGCTTTTTACTGCCATCATCAATAAAGAACTGAGCGGAGCTGATATTGAAAAGGCGTTTGAGTTCAGTGATGATTTCCGTGAATTGGCAAAAGGAGAAAATTCATCCAAGGTGGCTTTTAATGATTACTTCTTAAAACATTTAATAGTAAAGAAAGATGGGGGTGTTTTAATAACCGGCGAAAGTACTTATGGCAGCAACAGGGGAAGTAATTACAACCGTTGGGATAATCCCTGGATGTGGGGCAATACTTATGGCCCGGGCAGTTACCGGGGATGGTATCCCTGGAACAACTGGGGCACGGGCGGTTGGGGAACGTACGGATGGGGGTCGCCCTGGAACAGTTGGGGCAGCGGCCAACAAACCCGTTACTATACCGATAACGTAATGGTTATTTCATTGGATAAGGAAGCCAATATGCAATGGAATAATATCGTCACAAAATCACAGTTTGATGATAATACAGATAACATGATCAGCTACCAGATCATGAACAGCGGGGCTGAATTATTATTTCTTTATAATGAATGGAGCAGGCGAAATCCTATACTCAGTGCACAATCACTCGATCCCAATGGACAAGTTAATAAGCAACCACCTTTAAAAAGCTTAGATAAAGGATTTGAATTTATGATCCGCTTTGGCAAACAGGTGAGCGCCCGTGAAATGCTGGTGCCCTGTTTGTACAGGAATGCGTTCAGCTTTGCAAGGATTGAATTTTAGCCGGTTGTTGCTTGAAGTAATAGTAACGTGTTGTGTCATTAAAGAATCGCATAATTACAGGCTCTTTTGTGATCTTTGAGCTTGCCTGGCGTTCTTTGTGCTATACTTTTTCTTTATTAATTCTTTGGGTTACGCAAAGAACACGAAGATTTACACAAAACTCACAAAGAAATGATTGAAGATCAATAAGCATTAATAGCACAACAGGTTAATATTATTATTTGGTCAATTGAATTTCTTTCGGAATGTTTGTACCTGAATTCAACTACAACTGTGATTCGTTTTTTTTCAGGCAACAATCCGCTTAATGTCATTACTCTTTTTTTCCTGGGCATCTTTATTAAGTTGCCTTACTTCATTACGCCTGTAATTCCCCAAGCGGGTACAACAGATGGGTTTCTGTATGTTGAATTACTGAAAACCCTTCAGCAAACAGGTTCAGCATTTCCTGCTCTTTACCCTGTACTTGCTTATATTCTTTTGTTTACACAGGCCATTACTTTTAACGGGTTAATCAATGATCAAAAACTGTTTGTATCACCCAACTACCTGCTGGCTTTATCTTACTTGCTCATCACCAGTATTGTACCGGAATGGAATGTGTTATCACCGGTACTCATCATCAACACCATTCTTGTATGGGCATGGCCACGCATGGTGGGGCTTTACAATCATCCCAAACCTAAAACGGTTTTATTTAATATTGGCTTGGGTTTTGGCATCAGTTCCTTTTTTTATTTCCCCTCGGTTTTTTTATTGCTGTTGCTTATTGTGGCCTTGCTTTTATTCCGCCCGTTTTATGTAACCGAGTGGCTCGTAGCAATTCTTGGCATCCTTACCCCATTCTATTTTTTGCTGGTTTATTTTTTTGTGTGGGATCATTGGGAAACGGTATATAGTCTTGTGCCCAAACAAAGTTTGCGCTTGCCAACCGTTACATTTAACTGGAAGTTTTGGGTTGAGTTCAGCCTCATCATTTTTCCATTGATCATTGGGTTGCTTATGAGCCTTAAGTTCTCAGCTAGGATGCTGGTACAAACTCGCAAAAGCTGGAGCTACATGATGTTTTATCTTATCATTGCGATGTTTATTCCTTTCATCAACAGCTATGCAGGTCTTACGCATTGGATATTAGCAGTAGTGCCCGTGAGTCTTTTTCATGCAGCTTTTTATTTTTATCCAAAGAAGAAAAAATTTTCCGAACTGATCTTTTGGTTAAGCCTCATCTGGATTGTAGCAAATTATGCCGTGCTGAACAGCCAGTAACTTTCAATCCTTACCTTTGCACTTTCTCTGCTATTATGAAATGAGTCAGAAAAAATATTCATTTTAATAGCAAATGGCAATGCATATTTTTTTTTTTTGGCGAATAACATCTGACCAATAAAAAACGATAAAAAAATAAACAGATGAAATTTGGAATTGTTGTTTTTCCCGGCAGTAATTGCGACAGAGACATGCAGGATGCACTGCAAAACGACCTGGAGCAGGAAGTAACCATGCTTTGGCATAAAGACAAGGACATCAGCATGTTTTCAACTGATGATTGTATTGTATTGCCCGGCGGCTTTTCTTACGGCGACTATTTACGCTGCGGCGCCATTGCCCGTTTCAGCCCCATGATGCAGAGTGTAATTGACTTTGCCAACAAAGGAGGCAAGGTGCTGGGTGTATGCAATGGGTTTCAGATTTTATGTGAAAGTCATTTGCTTCCCGGTGTGTTGCTGCGCAATGCCAATCAGAAATTCATTTGTAAAAATATTTATTTAAATGGACCGGGCGGAACGGCGCTGAAAATTCCCATTGCTCATGGTGAAGGAAGATATTTTGCCGATGAAAAAACATTGGATGCTTTAGAAGCAAACGGACAGGTGCTCTACCGCTATTGCGATGAAAACGGAAACGAAACAGCCGAAGCCAACCCCAATGGTGCCATCAGAAATATTGCGGGTATATGTAACAAAGAAGGGAATGTATTTGGTATGATGCCGCATCCCGAAAGGGCAACAAGCGCCATTTTAAATAATACAGATGGCCGTGCTGTTCTCAATGCCTTGCTCATCAATGCCGCTGTTGCAATATGATCATTTTCCTGAATCGTAAACGAATTGGTAAAATTTGCTTTTGTGACCTGCACGACATTTCTGTATGCAATTTGGCGGCATCTTTGCAAAAGGAATTCAAATAACTCAATCGGAAAGATGAAAAAACTATTTACTTCAGTTGTATTGCTTCTTGCATCCGTACTTGTTTTTGCACAAAGTGGCACAAAAGTAAAGTGGGACTTTGTTGTTAAGAAAACAGGCGATAAAAAATATGAGGTGAGGATGATCGCTAACATCCAACCCGGCTGGCATTTGTACAGCCAATCACAAAGCAAAGATGCAATAGCACTGCCTACTACAATTACCTTTGCCAAAAATCCGTTGCTTATTATCAATGGTAAGCCAAAAGAAGTGGGTAAGGTAACAGATGCTTATGATAAAGCTACTCAATCCCGTTCACGTTTCTATTCAAATAAAGTTGAGTTTGTACAAGTGGTTACGTTGAAGAGTAATGTAAAAACTTCCATAGTGGGTGATGTGGAGTTTATGGTTTGTGATGATAAACAATGTTTACCCCCCGACAAATCAAAATTTACCATTAAGATAGAAGGATAAGAAATTAAATCCCGTCTTTTGCAAGGCGGGATTTTTAAAATTATTTTACATGAGATTATTTTTACCGGCTGCGTTTTTTTTCATTTTTGGTTTAGCTCTTTCTGTTTCATCCTCAGCACAGGATTCATCTTCTGCCGTGCAATGGAAAGTAAGCAGTAAAAAAATTTCGGAGAATGTGTTTGAACTGCAACTGAACGGAAAAGTTCAGAAAGGTAAATTTTTATACCTCTTTACAAAAACGGCAGAAGGACTTGATTCCATCACCATCAATTTTACTGACAGCGCTATTATAAAAGTTGGGTTGATGCAAATTAAATCGGGCAGCAAATCTTATGCCGATCCTGTTTTTGAAAGCAAGCTGGTGGTTATTGCTGAAGATGAAGTAAAACTTTCGCAGCAAATTATAATAAACGGAACCGTTCCTGCACAACTGAAAGGAACCATTGTATTTGCAACCGGAGCAAAAGAAGAATTTCTTCCCTCACAGGAAGCGGCTTTTGATGTGCCGCTGCAGGGTGGTGTTTCACAATCGGCAAGAATCAAGATCAACTCCATTGATTTAAATAACCCTGTTAATAATTGTGGCGATGAAGGAACTGAAGGAAAAGGCCTTTGGGGAATTTTCTTATTAGGCTTAGTAGGTGGATTTATTGCTTTGCTTACACCCTGTGTATTTCCATTAATCCCGTTAACTGTTTCTTTTTTTACCAAGCGTAGTGAAAGCAGGGGCAAAGGGATCCGCAATGCAATGCTGTATGGCTTTTTTATTTTCCTGATTTATGTACTGCTAAGTTTGCCGTTTCATTTGCTGGATCAAACCGACCCGGAGATACTCAATAACATTTCAACCAATGTTTGGCTCAACATTATCTTTTTTATCATCTTCGTTGTATTTGCCATTTCTTTCTTTGGATATTTTGAAATTGCACTGCCCGGCAATTTTGCCAATAAAGCCGATTCAAAAGCAAGTATTGGTAGTTTCTTTGGCATCTTTTTCATGGCATTAACATTGGCAATTGTTTCTTTCTCCTGTACAGGTCCTATCCTTGGTTCATTACTGGCCGGCGCTTTAACAAAAGATGGAGGTGCCATGCAGTTAAGTGTTGGTATGGGCGGATTTGGTTTGGGCCTGGCTATGCCGTTTGCTTTATTTGCCATGTTTCCTAACTGGTTGCAGTCATTGCCAAAGAGCGGTGGTTGGTTAAATACAGTGAAAGTGGTACTCGGCTTTTTGGAACTGGCATTGGCAGTTAAGTTTTTAAGCAATGCCGACCTGGTGAAGCAATGGCATTTTTTACCACGTGAAGTATTTCTTGGAATATGGACTGTAATAGGAGTTTTACTGGTGTTGTATTTGCTGGGCTGGATTCGGTTTCCGCATGATGATAAGAAAGTGAAGGTTGGTGGCATACGCTGGACTTTTATTGCGCTGTTCCTTGCCGCTACCATTTATATAGCTCCCGGCGTAACCAATACAAAATGGGCCAATCTGAAACTCATCAGCGGTTTTCCGCCACCGTTATGTTACAGTGTATATGCGCATCCGGTGAATTGTGAAACTTCTCTGGAGCCTTTGAGAGATTATGAAGAAGCATTGGCCTTGGCAAGAAAAGAAAACAAACCTTTATTGATTGATTTTACCGGCTGGGCTTGTGTTAACTGCCGTCGCATGGAAGAAAATGTTTGGACTAATCCCGAAGTGCTCGATCTCATGAAGAATAAGTTTGTGGTTGTTTCACTTTTTGTTGATGAACGAAAGGTATTGCCTGCTGCACAGCAACAAACTTTCAAAACAAAAACGGGATCTGAAAAGCAGATCATTACCGTTGGCGATAAATGGGCAACCTTCCAGAGTGAAAACTTCAATTCCGTTTCTCAGCCTCAATATGCTATTATTGGTTTGGATGAAACTGCTTTAACGAAGACAAAAGGATACACACAGCATGCTGATGAATTTAAACTGTGGCTGGAATGTGGTTTGGATGCGTTTGGAAAGAGAGCTCAATAGTTGCAGTAACGATGAAAGGATTGCGACCCTTCTCAATACTAAGGGCAGGCTGCCACGCAAAAGCAATTGCTATGAAAAAGGGACTTTGAAACGAGCGTGGCAACAATTGATGCCATGAAATAGTAAAGCCGGTAATATCATCATTCATCTTCTTCGAGTAAATCCGTGAAATTGGTGGCAACTATTTCGTTATCGTTCAGACCACGCTGAGGCGTGGGCCGACCGGTGCCCTCACAAATAGGACCGGCGCCTCGGGGACTTGCTAAAATGAGACTGTGAAATTGATTGCAGCAACATCATTTTTCTTCGTGTAAATCCGTGAAATTGGTGGCAATTATTTCGTTATCGTTCAGACCACGCTGAGGCGTGGGCCGACCGAAAAAAAATCCCCCCGCAAGGCAGCGGAGGGATCTGGTTTTGTCAGGTTCTCGTATAGGAATGATTTTTACAGAGCGATTTGTTTTTCCATCATCATTTTACGCATGTTGATGAGTCCGTAACGCATGCGGCCCAGTGCAGTGTTGATACTGCAGTTGGTGAGCGATGCAATTTCTTTAAAACTCAGATCGGCGTAATGACGCAGTACGATGACTTCACGCTGTTCTTCGGGCAACAGATCCAGCATCCGGCGGATACGATCATAACTCTGGTTTTTCATCATCTTTTCCTCAGCATTTTCATTGCTGAAATTCAGTACTTCAAAAATATCGTGGTTATCACTTGTTTTAATGGTGGGTGTACGTTTTACCCGTCGAAAATGATCCACACATAAATTGTGTGCAATCCGCATTGCCCAGGGTAAAAACTTTCCTTCCTCTGTGTAACGGTTGTTACGGAAGGTGTCAATTACTTTAATGAACATGTCCTGAAACAGGTCTTCTGCCAGGTACTTGTCTTTTACAAGGAGAAAAATGGAAGTAAAAAGCTTGTCTTTATGACGAAGCACTAATGTTTCCATAGCTTCAGCTTCTCCATCTTTAAACAGATGGATCAACTGTTGATCGGTAAATTGTTGATACAGGCGCATACACTTCTACGGTTGATGGTTTTCAATAAAGGGCTTCAGTTAAATAGTACTGAAATTTTAAGTAGAAGTTGTTGCTATAGGCAGAAGGTATTTGAGTTTCTGATTGTGATATTGAATTTCAGAATAAAAGTAGAATAAAAATTTCAATTGTCAAACATTCAGAATTATTTAACGTATAACCACTAATTAGCCTAATGGTAATTTCCGAAAGGATTAATATTTCCTGAAACAATGATCAAAGGGCATTTGTGAAAAATATGAGCAGGTGTTTCCTTTGCGTGCATTGCAGCAATTTGTTTAACAGTAATACCGCTTTGAAATATATTTTAGTTCAATCATTTACTTAGGGCGGTATTACCTGTCCCGAAAGGCGGGATACAAGTATGAAATTTTAAAAGGCGCTATTAAACTAAATAGTTCTTCCATTTGGTATAAATTTGTTTTCTATGGCAACAGGGGTTCAAAAACAGGCAAACGATCTATCCGCAGCAATAAAAAAGGATGACATTTTTATTAAGGGAGCAAGAGTACATAATCTCAGAAATGTTTCTGTTCGTATTCCACGTAATAAGTTGATAGTTGTAACTGGTGTATCGGGCAGTGGCAAATCATCACTCACCATTGATACCTTGTATGCAGAAGGTCAACGCCGCTATGCTGAAAGTTTAAGCGCTTATGCCCGCCAGTTTTTAAACCGCATGAACAAACCTGATGTGGATTATATCAAAGGTTTGTGTCCTGCCATTGCCATTGAACAAAAAGTAATTACCAGAACACCACGAAGTACGGTTGGAAGTATGACGGAGATTTATGATTATCTGCGTTTGTTGTTTGCAAGAGTGGGTAAAACCATTTCGCCGGTGAGCGGAAGAGAAGTAAACAAAGATGATGTGGCCGATGTGGTGAAAGCAATTCAGCAATGCAAAGAAGGAGCAAAGATTTTGCTGCTGGTGAAATTTCCCTTCCATGCTAAACGGAATGTAAAAGAGGAACTGAATATTTTATTGCAGAAAGGGTTTACGAGAGTAGCCTCCCCAAACCCCTCCAAAGGAGGGGCTTTAGAACCTCAAAGGATTGAAGAACTTTTAGAGATGAATGACAAGGAACTGAAGAAACTATTCACCATTGTCCACACACCATTGACCATTTATGTCTTAATAGATCGGTTGATTGCAAAACCATTTGATGAAGATGAATTACATCGCATAAGCGATAGTGCCGGCACTGCTTTTTATGAAGGCGAAGGCGAAGTATATCTTGAGATTGATGGAAGCAAACTGATACATTTTTCCAATCGCTTTGAGCTGGATGGAATTAAGTTTGAAGAACCGGTACCGAATTTATTTTCTTTCAACAATCCGTATGGTGCCTGCCCGGTATGTGAAGGTTTCAGCCAGATACTTGGCATTGATGAGGATTTGGTAATACCCGATAAAAGTTTAAGTGTATATGAAGGAGCAGTTGCTCCCTGGAATGGAGAGAAGCTCGGTTTGTGGCGGGAGCGGTTTGTAAAAGCAGCGGGCAAAACAAATTTTCCGGTACATAAGTCCATCATTGATTTAACTGCTGAACAATATGATCAACTCTGGAAAGGTGTTGGAGCAGCTCAGGGCATTGATGATTTCTTTAAAGAAGTAGAACAGAATTTATACAAAGTGCAGTATCGTGTTTTACTGAGCCGTTATCGTGGAAGAACAACCTGCACCGATTGCCATGGTTATCGTTTACGCAAAGAAGCTTTGTACATTAAAGTAGCAGATAAGCACATTGGTGAATTATGTGAAATGCCGGTGAAAGAGTTGAAAGTGTGGTTTGATGAATTAAAACTGAGTGCCTATCAGAATGAAGTGGGCAAACGGATATTATTAGAAATCAACAACCGCATTAAAACCCTGTTGCATGTTGGCCTGGGTTATTTAACGTTGAATCGTTTGGCCAACAGTTTGAGTGGTGGAGAAAGTCAGCGCATTCAACTCACACGATCATTGGGAAGCAACCTTACAGATTCATTATATATTCTTGATGAACCTTCTATTGGTTTGCACCCAAGGGATACAGCTAACCTTATTACCGTATTAAAAGAGTTACGCAATTTGGGTAATACAGTTGTTGTGGTTGAGCATGATGAAATGATGATGCGTGAAGCGGATCATATTATTGATATGGGTCCGTTTGCAAGTCATTTGGGAGGAGAAGTAGTGGCTGAAGGAAATTATGATGCCATCATCAGCAACAAAAAAAGTTTAACAGGCAAATATCTGAGTGGTGCTTTAACCATTGAAGATTTTGGAAAACCACGCAAATGGAACCGCAGTATAAAAGTAGAAGGCGCACGGCAGCATAACTTACAAAACATCACCGTTGAATTTCCATTGAACGTATTGTGTGTGGTGTGTGGTGTAAGCGGCAGCGGTAAAACAACACTGGTGAAAAATATTCTTTACCCGGCGCTCAATAAATTAAAAGGTGAATTTGGCGACAGGGCAGGCATGCACAAACAACTCAGTGGCGATGTTGATTCCATTGCACAAATTGAAATGGTAGATCAAAATCCAATAGGCAAGAGCAGCAGAAGCAATCCAGTTACCTACATCAAAGCGTATGATGAAATAAGAGATGTATTTTCTCAGCAACCTTTGAGTAAGATCAGGGGTTTTATGCCAAAGCATTTTTCTTTTAATGTGGATGGTGGACGATGTGATGCCTGCAAGGGCGAAGGTGAACAGGTAGTGGAAATGCAGTTCCTTGCTGATGTGCATTTAACCTGTGAAGTATGTGGCGGCAAACGTTTTAAAGATGAAGTACTGGAAGTAAAATATAACGACAAGAGCATTTATGATATTCTTGAGATGAGTGTTGATGATGCACTTGATTTTTTTCGTTTTGAAAAAGACCTGGTAAAGAAATTATCGCCGCTGGCCGATGTTGGTTTAGGTTATATTAAGCTTGGGCAAAGCAGCGATACATTGAGTGGCGGTGAAGCACAACGGGTAAAGCTTGCAAGTTTTTTAGGAAGGGGAAACGGATCGGGAAATATCCTGTTCATTTTTGATGAGCCAACTACAGGACTGCATTTTCATGACATTAATAAACTGCTCAAAAGCTTTCATGCTTTAATTGAAAAAGGACATTCGGTGCTGGTGATTGAACACAACACAGATGTAATTAAACGGGCCGATTGGGTGATAGACCTGGGCCCCGAAGCCGGTGATGGCGGCGGTAATCTTGTATTTGCCGGTACGCCTGCAGCATTGGCGAAATGTGCTGAAAGCAGGACTGGGACGTATTTTCACTGATTCTTTTTAAAAAAACTTGGTTTTTTAATAAGTATGTTATACTTTTGTTCTAAGTATTTGTACCTATCTATTTATCCCCTGAAATCCGTACGCTAATCAATCAGTTTTAGTAAAGTTGTTTGTACGAAGTTGACCTTGCTTCGATTAATAGATATTTTTTCCAATTCCCGCTGATATACCTCCTCCTCCAAGCTTCTATGAATCAATTTGATTCGTAATTTTTAAACTATTTTATCATGAAAAAGAATTTTATACTTTTACAAGCATTCCTTTTATCAGGAACATTTATTCTGATTGGCCAACAGGCCCAAGCGCAGACAACGATCAATTGGGGAGGCGCATCAGGACTATCTACACTTGGCGGTTCAAGGTTATCCGGTACTAAAACAGGGGTTGTTGTAGGTACAAAAACTATCGATATTGCGTACAATATTACCTATACAGGTGATTCAACTCCAACATTTGATCACAAGGGTGCTGACAGTGTTGAAAGGGAGCTTAAGGTTAATTGGGCTAACACAACTTCTACCATAACAATGGTATTAACCTTTTCAAGCCCTGTAGCCATAACCACTTTTCCAATCAAGGATGTTGGATATGATAACGATGGTAGTACTCGTCATAACGATAGAATTCAAATAACAGGCATAAACGGTGGAAATACGACTAACAATATTTTACAGTTTGGTGCTGATACTTATTCCCACTTAATTTTAACACCTTCATCAAACGGTCCAACCGGTCCTGGTGCTCCATCAATTTCTGCTGTTGGTTCTAATGCTGATGTACATGATGATAGGAAAAGCAACATCCTTTTTAAAACTAATAGCACCCTGCCGGGTGTTACGCAAATAACCATAGTTTATAGCTCAGGTACTTTAAATGGTGGCGTAACAGATCCAGCGGAACAGAAGATCAAATTCTTACCATTCACCATCTCTTCTGCTGGTGCCAGCAATGCCCCTCTCCCTGTAAACTTTGCAAACGTAAGTGCAAAACAAACAAACAGCAATGTGTTGGTTAGCTGGAGCAACTTAACCGAAAGCGATATTAATTACTATGCCGTTGAACGCAGCGCTGATGGTAAAAACTTTGAAACAATTGGTAAAATACAACCTAAAGCCAACGATTATAGTAGGCAGGATTACAGCTTTACTGATGCAGCGCCCATCAACCGTACAAATTTTTACCGCATTAAAGCGGTAGAGTTTAACAACAGTACCAAAAGCAGTGTTATCTTGAAAGTAAGCAGCGAAGCCTTAAGAAGTACATTTGTTGTTTACCCTAACCCTGTGCAGAACAAAGTGGTTACACTACAGGCAGGTAACATCAGTGCAGGAGCTTATTTTGTACAGGTTGTAAATACAAACGGTCAGCAGGTTTTTGCTAAAACAATGAACTTCCAGGCCGGTGCAGTAAGTCAGAGTCTGGAACTGCCTGCAGGTATAAAACCAGGAATGTATATGCTTAAAATTGAAAGTGCTGATATAAAATCAGTAACAACTCTTTTTGTACAGTAATACTTGCATCTTAAAAAAAAGCGTGGCGCCATGGCGCCACGCTTTTTTTTTTAAAAGAACCTAATTACCGCAGCCTGTCCATACTTTTTACCAGTTTCTCATCTTTTCTTATTCCAATCCACGCCAGAATAAAAAAGATAGGGATGGCAAATGAAATAGCAGAGGTTAATGTAAAGTTTCCCTGCACATATTGTTTGGTTTGTAAAAAGTAAACAACCAATGCAACAGCCTGCAACAGGAAACCAAGCAAAGAAAGCTGCATCTGCAACTTACGTTTCCTGAATAAAACGATAGCAGCCAAAGCAGTTAATGCTACTGCAACTGCCAATATGAGCAGAAAAAAATTAGAAGTTCCGTTTAATTCTGCAAAGAGATTGTTGTCTTTGTTGCCGCTGTAAAAAGAAAATTTCAGCGTTGCTAATGAACAGGCGGCGGCCAGTAATAACCAAAGGGTTTGTATGCGTTGTATCATAAGTAAGGGTTAAGTTGTAAACGTTTAGTGCTATTAAATTTTATACTTGATTAATTAGGGTACTTGATTTTTTGTTTAAAGTACTTCTTGTAAACCATCAAACATGCTTGTTCTTTTTTGCTTCTCCAAAAAAGAGCCAAAAAAAGAGCCCCGAAATCGATTACAGCCCGATTTCGGGAAGGTGCCTTGATTATGCAGATGTGCTGCTGTGGTGAACAACAGCAAACCTTTATTCATCATCCGATGTTTAACACTCTAATTTCAATTATACAACACATTAAGTTGCAGGCAATAAACAATAATCTGTTCTGGCATAAAACATTCTTTATCCTAATTCCGGATACAAAGGAAACTGTTCCATAAAAGCATTCACTTCTTTTCTGATGGCTGTTAGAGTGGCTTCATCATCAGCATGCAGCAAACTTCTGTCAATTACATCAACCACAAAATCCATGTGCTCTTCTTTCATACCTCTTGTG
>CAMTVU010000008.1:0-7037 GCA_947085245.1 uncultured Chitinophagaceae bacterium
ACAAAGCTGCTGTGCTTTTGAAAAATATCTTTCTGCACTGGTGCAGTCGTTTCTTCAATGCCGTTTAACCGGGCCTGCAACAAGTAGTTTGCAGTAATGTCTTTGAGAATAAAAATGATCTCTTTCAGTTTATAGAGATTGATTACATCTTCCATGTTATACTGCAGCACCAGGCTTTTTACCTGTGGCTTTCTCCAGTCCTGGAAGATGGAAAAAATATTGGCTTTGTATTCATTGCGGTTGCGTTTGATATGGAACATTTTTTCAAGAGTAGCCAACTTGTAGTTTTTGCAACCTGGCACATAGTCTTTAACCACTTTCAGCAGGTTTACGCAATGATATTTTTTCCGGATGTCAATTTGTTGTGTAAGAACTAAGTTACAATACAATTTGAAAGCCCGTTCGAACGGTTGATCCTGACGGGTAAATCACAACTGAATCATAACAGGGTTGCCAACCATTCTTTCCTTATTTTTGATTCAAATACACCGGGAATGAAGCCAATAATTTTTTTAGCGTTAATGATCTTCTCTTTGCACAGGATTTCAGCACAGGATAAAAAACCCGATGAAACAACATACAATCCCAATGCTGTTAAAGACAGTTCAAAAAAAAGCATCAAATCAGCAGTGGCAGCATACATTGGCAATGATTCTTTCCGCATCAATTATTATTCACCTGCTGTACGTGGCCGCAACATCTGGGGCGGATTGGTTTCTTACAATGAGGTTTGGGTAACCGGCGCCCACAAGGCTACCGATTTTGAATTAAGTAAAGCAATCACAATAAACGGAAAAGAAATTGCTGCCGGTAAATACGCCCTCTTCACCATCCCCGGAAAAGACGAATGGATCTTTATCATCAACAAAAATTATGAGCAGCATTTAGCAGATGACTATGACGCCAAAGAAGATATTATTCGTGTAACCCTTACACCAATTGTTACTGAACAATCACTTGAACGCCTGCAATATTTTATTGAAAGCACCGGAAAAAACAAAGGAACCATCTCCATGCAATGGGAAAAAATTAAAATTGAAGTTTCTTTTACAGTTGCTGGTGAATGATGCACTTACAGCAAGCCCAATTTACCGGCCAGCACTTTACTCATTTTATAAAACGCTTCGTGGCTGTAACCGGCAATATGTGGTGTAAGGATTACATTGGGCTGTTGTGCCAGCCAGTTTAACTGTTGCATCTCATCACTTGTATAAGAGTTCAGCTTTTCATTTTCCAGCACATCTAAACCTGCACCACTGATCCAGCCTTTCTGCAATGCTTCAATTACTGCATTTGTTTCATGCACTTTGCCTCTTGCAGTATTAAGGAAATAAGGTTTTTGTTTTGCCGATTTGAAAAACGCTTGATCCGCATAATGAAAAGTTTCATCTGTTAATGGCAGGTGCATACTAATGACATCACTGTACTTCAACACCTGTTCCAAAGAAGCTTCTTTAATTTGATCGCCGCCAAATTCAAACTGGTATTTATCATGTGCCAGAACGGTTACATCAAATCCCCGCAGCTTTCTTGCAAAAGCCCGGCCTGTATTACCAAAGCCAATGATACCAACTGTTTTACCGGTTAACTCTACACCGCGGTTTTCATCACGCAGCCAGGTATGTTGTTTTATTTCATCAAAGCTGGTATTGATTTTATTCATTAAACTCAGCAGCATGGCCAATGCATGTTCGCCCACTGCATCGCAATTGCCTTCGGGACTGCTGTACACTTTCACAGCTTTACTTTCTGCATAAGGCGCATCAATTAATTCCAAACCACTTCCCAAACGGCCGATCCACATAAGTTGCTGGGCTTTATCAATCAAAGCTGCATCAATTTTTATACGTGTAGAAACTACAAGCCCGGCAACATCATCCAATTGCTCTATCAATTCATCATACGTAATTGATGGAAGATATTCAACTGCATATCCACCCTCCTGCAGTTTTTGTTGCAGGTATTCATGACACTTTGTTGTAATAATGACTTTCATATTTTAATTACTGCATCTTAAACGTAAGTTCAGCAAATTGCTGTACAGTTAATTGCTCGGCCCGTTTATTAAAAATTTCATCTTTTAAAAATTCTGCATCAAACAATCCTCTTACTCCATTGCGTAACATTTTACGGCGTTGGTTAAAAGCGGTTTTCACCAACAGTGAAAACTTTTTTTCACTCTGCATGGCAGGAATTTCTTTAACAGGTTTCAGTTTAATTACTCCGCTTTTTACTTTTGGTGGAGGATTAAAACTGTTTTCATGTACATCAAACAAATACTCCACATCAAAATAAGCCTGCACCAAAACACTTAAAATGCCATACGTTTTGTTTCCTTCTTTGGATGCTATCCTCTGTGCCACTTCTTTTTGAAACATGCCTACCATACAAGTAACCTGCTCTTTCCAGTCAAGTACTTTAAACAGAATTTGTGAAGAAATGTTGTAAGGAAAATTGCCAACCACCATAAAATGTTCATTAAAAGGAGCATCAGCATCTAAAATATTACCGTGAATGAGTTTACCCTTTATAGCAGGATATGTTTGCTCCAGGTAATCTACTTTTTCTTTATCCAATTCAATTGCTTTAAAATCAACATCCTTTAACTGCAGTAAATATTTGGTTAAAGCGCCGCCGCCGGGACCCACTTCCACCAAATGCTTTGGCTTTTCTGCCAGCACGGCATCAACAATTTGCCGGCAAATATTTTCATCTTTCAGAAAATGCTGGCCCAATGATTTTTTCAGCGTGTATTGCACTGTGCAAAAGTAGTTGTAATACCGCTTTGAAATATATTTTAGTCCAATCATTTACGCAGGGCGGTATAACACAAGTATGAAATTTTGAAAGGCATTATTGGACTAAACAGCTCTTCCCTTTTGTATAAAGAGGCTGTCTCATAAATAAACTTTTGGAGATTTTATTCGGATCCCTGATGGAGAATCGAAGTCGTTTAAGCAAATCTCAAGAGCTTTATTTATTTATCAGACAGCCTCTTGAAAATTTATTAATGTGTGACGATCAGTTTTTTTCTGAAAACTTCATCACTCAATTTTACCTGCAGGATGTATTGACCGGGGCTCCACACATTTGCTTTATTGATGATCCATTCATTAAAGCCCGCTTGTGCCTGAACGTTTGTTTGATAAACAATTGCACCGGTACTGTTAATAATACTGATCTCCGCCAATGAAGTTGATGTAACAGAAAAACTCAACCAGAACTGATCAACAACAGGATTGGGAGCAATGCTTATAAATTCATCTGCAACAGATCGCAACAGCAAACGAATTGTATTACTGTACATAACCCTGCCGCCTGTTCCTGTAAACTTCAACCTATAGAAAAGTTCATGGGTTGAAAGCCTGCTTATATCGTCAACCTCCCGGTAAATTCCTGAGCTGCCCGATTTTACTTTATTGATTGCTGTAAAGTTATTGCCATCAACGCTTCTTTCTATTTCATAAACATCACCTGCTATGTAATCGTTACTGTTCCATGAAAGAAAAACAGTTTGATGGGCGAGCTTTGCATTGAAGTTATAGGGTTTACCACTCAACACATCACAACCGCTGTTCATTGTGATGATTATTGTATCGGATGCATAAGTTGATACGCAACTGTCCATTAACTGTTGCTGAACAATATAGGTTCCCGGTTGATTTACTGTAATTGTATCTCCTACCCTTCCTCCTACAATGTTGCCATTTGGAGTGCTCCATGTATATAGAGAAGTGGAAACAGGATTTGTTACCCACACTTCTGCCACACCATTTGTGCAAAGGATTGGAAAGTCGGTTGTAATATCAGCTCTCGGTGCACGGAAAAAACTGAACGGCCCCACAAAATCTTTCAGTTCTGCAGTGAATGAGGTGGATGCTCTTGTTTTAACCAATATTCTTCTGAAAGGCATTGCACAAGCGTCGTTTATAGTAACAAGCGGGTCAAGCCCCAGTTTACTGAGGTTCACTGAAAACTCCATAAACTGTTTTGCGGAATAATTGGTTACTACTGTATTATTTTGAAGCACCACTGAAAAAGGGCCGGCCCATGTGTTATTGACACATTGTAAACCGGTATAAAATGTGCCCGCAGTTTTAGGAGCAATACTTGCATAACCATAAACAGCACCTGCACCTGCTCCATCAAATTGCCCGCCCCAGTTAAATGCAACCGGCGTTACTGACAAGGAACTTTGGTGTACCCATATCCTTGCTTCAAGAGCCGATAAAGAAGAACTTCCATATTCTGCTGTAAGAATAATATCCCCTGCTCTTGTTACATTTCCTGCTGCATCAAACAACCAGGAAGTATGTCCTGCATCAGGCCCGTAACCGTAAAACTGAAGCGATGGTTTATCGTAATAAATATCTGTTTGATACATTTCAAAATCAAAATACCGGTTACCGGTTGTATTATCAATTGAAAGACCGCCAAACATCCACAATGAATCGTTTGAATTAATTCCATCACGACGCACATGCATAAACATATCCAGGATATCATTTTTGTCGGGGATACCTTGCGAAATGGGGGTTGACCAACTGGAAGGACTCATTCCGTTTTTATTACTGCCCGATGCAAATACGGTAGAATCATCGCCATGATGATCTCTTATAAAAATGCCATCTATGAGCATTTTGTTATTTACAATAGAAAACTGCGGATAACGCATACCTCTGAAAAAAGGCACCATACGTGTTGCCGGATTGGTTGTATATCTGTTTACAATATATGCAGCGTCGGTAGTATCAATGATGAACTGACCGCCACCACCAACGGTGTTGCTGAACCAATCATCATTACCTGCCTGTAAAAAACCGTTAAAGAAATT
Organism: uncultured Chitinophagaceae bacterium; assembly: GCA_947085245.1. Classification (GTDB taxonomy): domain Bacteria; phylum Bacteroidota; class Bacteroidia; order Chitinophagales; family Chitinophagaceae; genus Lacibacter. The sequence continues at coordinate 4,835 of CAMTVU010000008.1, forward strand.
ACTTCTCAGGTCAGCATCAACACCAAACCCTGCCCTGATCACTGGTGTGGTGATCTGTGCATTTGCATTTTGCGTAATTACTGTAATGAAAAGAAACAAACCGAGTAAAGATTGTTTCATAGGAGACCGGATTTAGTGATGAACTCAAAGAGTTAAGGTTGCACCGTTTTCATTTGTGCAACCTAGGGTAAATATTATTTGCGAACAACTATTCTCACCGATTCAATGGCTGATGTAACTGTACCACGCCCTGTCATTGATACAGAGTTGATACGGTAATAAATAGTTCCCGGAAAAGGATTATCTCTGTATTTGTAAGTGGCGTAACCTGTTCCATCCACCTGGGCAATTGTTTCAAAATAAGAACCATCGTAAGATCGTTCAATGGTAAAATAATCAACATCCACGGGATCAGTAACTGACCAGTTGAGCATAGCGTCTTGGGCCATGCGGTGTACCCTGAAATAGCCAAAATCTGCCGTAACCGGCGTTGGTTTAACAGAGATAAACTGTTCTTGATTACTTAAGAAGTTAGTTGCCTGTGCTGAAATTGCAGACAGCATTATAGCTGCGCCGAAGATGATTGCTTTCATGGGGATTAAGATTTGAACACAAATTAGACCAGCTTTTTTTTAAATCCTAAAAAACAGTCATGAATTAACCCCTATATGCCCAACTTTTTTTCCCTTATCAAATCAGTAAAAATAACATTTTTGGTGGCTCCGTAGTTTTATACCACACACTTTAATGTACAATTCATGGGCCGCAGAACTCTGCTTCATACAAATCATTCCATTACATTTGCATGAATACCGATAAAACATGATACAACCCGAACACAAACCAGTTATTGGCTTCAGCTGCGGCGATATCAATGGCATTGGCATTGAGATCATTATTAAGGCATTGAGCGATAACCGCCTGCTGGAAATTTGTACCCCGGTTATTTTTGCTTCCAATAAACTCATTAATTTCTATAAAAAATCCATTCATGAAAGCAGTTTCAGTTACCAGGCAGTAAAGGAATTACAGCGTCTCAACCCAAAAACGGTGAATGTTTATAATTGCTGGGAAGAAGAAATAAATATTACTCCCGGTCAGTTGAATGAAACTGGCGGGCTGTATGCTGTTAAATCTTTAACCGCAGCAGTTTATGCTTTAAAAGAAAAACAAATTGATGCACTGGTAACCGCACCCATTCATAAAAAGAATGTGCAATCGGTAAGTTTTCAATATACAGGTCATACACCTTATTTAAAAGCAGCATTTGAAGCAAGCGATGTGGTGATGTTTATGGTGGCAGAAAATTTACGTGTTGCCTTACTTACAGAACATGTGCCCGTAGCTGAAGTAGCAAATCATATATCAAGAGAAAGTATTGTAAGCAAACTGAAGCTGATCAACCAATCATTGAAAAAAGATTTTGGAATTGATAAACCCAAGATTGCTGTGCTTGGTTTAAATCCGCATGCAGGTGATGAAGGTTTGATTGGGAAAGAAGAAGAAGAAATTATTAAGCCCGCCATAAAAGATGCTAAACAAAATGACATCATGTGTTTTGGGCCTTACAGCGCTGATGCTTTTTTTGCAAGAGGACAATATGAAAAATTTGATGCGGTATTGGCTATGTACCACGATCAGGGTTTGATCCCCTTTAAATCACTGGCAATTGGCGAAGGCGTAAATTATACAGCTGGTTTAACCGGCATACGTACCAGCCCCGATCATGGAACTGCTTTTGATATTGCAGGGAAAGATAAAGCTGATGAAACTTCTTTATTGGCATCTGTATTTACAGCTATTGACATATTCCGCAGCAGAAATGGTTATGCAGAAGCCCGCAGCAACCCAATGAAGAAAATAAGCGCTTCGATGTTTGCAAGAGTGGTGGATGAAAAGCTTGAGGAAGAGTAATGCAAGCCGGTAGCCGGCAGTTGAAAGTCTTTAGCCTGTATTACTTCAGCATTTCATCACTTACACCTTTGTTAATGATATAAGAACTGTAGCTGATCTCTACTTTCCCTTTTTTATTTTTGGGCAATTCCTGTTTCTTACTGCCATCATCATATTCAAGTGTAATGCCTTTGGGAAGTTTGTAATCTTTGGTGTTGAAGGAAAAAATCACTTTATCGGGCAAACCCCATTCGGCATATTTACCAAACTGCATTTCCATATCATACGTACCGTTCTCTTTTGTGGTGGT
>CAMTVU010000009.1:0-6329 GCA_947085245.1 uncultured Chitinophagaceae bacterium
TATACAGTGATGTATTTAAAGGAGTTAAGTTAATGTATGATTTCTAACGTTAATTAATTATTGATAAACGATTTTTTTATACACCTTTTAAATAAAACTAACATGAAAAAAAGAATCATGCTATTCATTTTTGGTTTGTGCATTGCAGGAATATTGCAGGCACAGGAGCCAAAACAAATCCCCGGGCAGTATATAGTTGTACTCAAAGAGTCATCTGCCAAGCCTGTTATTAAACAGCAGAAAAAAAATAACAACCGGGAGGAAAAAGCCAAGGGTAATAATGAGGCCCGGCAAAAAGGATTGGCAAAAGCCAAAGAAGTAAGAGGTAACAAAGGGGTAAATGAATCTTCGGTTATAGCCGAATATGCCGATGTATTAGTTGGTTTTACTGCAAAACTTTCTGATAAACAGAAAAGTGATCTTCAAAACGATCCAGATGTAGAAGGTGTTTATCCCGATTACGTTGTTCAGTTAGGACCCACTGAACCCGAACCTAATCCAAAAGATGTTACTTTCTCCAACCAAACGCCAATTGATTTTAATTATGGCCAAACCAATAATGCAAAGGGCCCTTCACTGCAAGACAATACATATCTGCCTGCTCCGATTATCACTGCGGCAGATTACATTGGATGCTTTGTTACCAGGGCTGGTGGTTGGGTTGATGGTTCTGCAAAAGGCACCTGGATTTGGATTTTGGATACTGGTATTAATTTAGCCCACCCCGATTTGAACGTGCAAACCAATGCAACTTTTGCCAGGTCCTTCATAGCTGGAGAATCTATTGAAGACGGTAATGGCCATGGAACCCATTGTTCAGGTATTGCAGCAGGTAAGGCCAACGGATTTGGAATAGTTGGCGTTTCTGCAGGTGCTAAAGTAGTTCCAGTTAAAGTTTTGAGTAATGCTGGCAGTGGTGCCTGGAGTGGTATTTTAGGTGGGTTAAATCATGTAGCCATGTATGACATTCCTGGTGATGTTGTAAATATGAGTTTAGGAGGTTACGGATACTCAAACTGTGAAGCTGCAAACCCCTCGTTAACTGCAGCGGTACGAAATCTGGGATATGCAGGTACTTACGTATGCATTGCAGCTGGCAATAATGGCAATTGTACTGGCGGACCTATTACATTACCTGGATGTATTAATGGCCCCAACGTATTTACTGTTGGCGCATTGAACTGTGATCTTACTAAAGCTTCCTATTCAAATGGTGGAACCAATGTAGATTTTGTTCAGATTGGTACAAGTGTGTATTCAACCTATAGATATGGTGCTTATGCTACATTAAGTGGTACGTCTATGGCAACACCTGTTGTTGCAGGCATAATCCATGCCCGTGGCGGAGCGCCTGCAAATGGTGGTAATATTCCATTCTGCGGTACAACCAAACCTTTGGCACGCAGGTAAAATATTATTTGTTCTTTTATTGGGGAACAAGCTTTAATAAGCTTGCTCCCCAATAATTTTTTTAAAGAGTTTACTACTAACTCAATAACCAAAATTGTTTTTTGTTACGTTTTTTTTAATGTACCATTCAAAAAAATAAAATGAAAATGTTGCATATTGCTTTTTTGTTTTTCTTTAATTTACATTTTTCTAATTGTTCATCGCCGTCAAAAACCAATACTCATACGGATAATTCATCTGAAAATAAATGGGAAGTACTGGTATCGGAAAGTCAATGTTCTATTACAGCACCAAAAAACGTTGTCATTAAAAGTGAAGCGGAGTTTGATCAGTTGTGGAAGGAAATACAGACCGGAGTTGAGCATGCACCTGCCAAACCAGTGGTAGATTTTAATACACATTGGGTGGTTGCCTGTTTTTTGGGTACCATCAGCACATCCGGTCATACTTTAGCTATAACATCAGCAAAGCCTGAAGGAGATAAAACAATGATTGAAGTAACACACGGTATTCCCGGGATGAGTTGCATGACCGCACAGGTGATTGAATATCCTTATATCATTGCCTCAATCAATCATCTTGTTCCTGCATCAGTTGAATTTGCAGAAAAAACCATAGAGATTAAATGTGAGTAATTCAGAAAAAGTGCCGACGCTGTTTTTAGTGAAAACAAAAGTTTATCGTATCTGTTCTGCCTGTTTGAAAACAGGAAAGAATAAAAGCTTACTACTATGATAAAATATTTTTGCAATATTCTTATAATTTCCTTCGGCTTGTTTCTTGTATGTGTGCAAAAGAGTTATGCATTTGATACGATGACCGCAAGTGACTCCACTCCTGCAATCCTCATGGAAGAAATAAGACTGCTGAAAGAGCAGATGAATAATCTCATAAACAAATCCACTGCTACTGGGGGAATGGGGACTTCTGAACTTATTACTCAAATTGAAAAGCAAAAATACCAGAAAAACTATGCTATTGTTTTAAGAGGTATTGAACTTATTAATGATCTGAATACTGCTTCCCGTGAAATTTTAACAGCAAGAAGCCAGAACATTCTGGCTAAAAAAATAACAGACATCAATAATATTCAGAGCGATGCCCTTGGTTTTCAACTGGTAGATATAATAATTCAGGCAATAAAAAACAATATTCAGGAACTGCCTATTGAAAAACCACAAAAAGAAAGATTGGTAAACCAGGTAAGTAATTTTGTGGATGTGATTAAGGGAGTCTTTCCGCCAATAAGCATCATTTCAAATGTATTATCGGCTGTTTCAAATTTTACCATATTTAAATCGAGAGTTGAAAGGAAGAGTCGTAATGAGGATACGGTGATTACAGAATCCAGTAATCCCGTGAACAAAGAAACCCTGAAAAAAATAACAGATCAGCTTTTACCTTATATAAAGTTTTACGATGAACTTAACAGGGCAAATGCTACTTATGAGAATGCCTTGTACCAGCACATTGTGCAGAATAAAGACTACATTGAATCCATCACAAACCTTATTGATGGAATTAAAGAAATCATTGATCTTGATAACTCAATAGGAGACCAGGTAAATACATTATTTGAAATTCAAAAATCGAGTTCTCCCGGATTTGATTATTCACTGAAGAACAACGATGAAAATCTTCGCAAACTCGTAATTGCCTGTTATGCAGTTTTTGACCTGGTAGATAAACATAAAAAATTTACAAATGATTTTATTAACATCCTGATTGACTACTATAATCTGAATGTTAAAATTCTTGAGAAGGCAAAATCATTACCTGTAAAAGACGACACGAAAATTGATCAACTGATTGCTGATCTTAATGCTATCCGCAGCGGAGATCCTGCTAAAGGCTTAACAAGTTTTGAAGAAAATTATAAGAAGCGCTTAGCCACAATAATGAACAAGTTGAAAAAAATGAACGAGGAGCGGTTTAAATAATTCGTTTAAGTATTTTTTTTAACGCAGGCGGCGGCAGATTGTTTTTCAGATTTATATAATTATTTTTTCAGCATTTTCTAAAAATGACGAATGAATAATTGCACCTATGCCGTGTGCTTTTTCATCAATTTCAATAACGCCGCCCTTTTTGTATTGCATACCTCCTGTTACCGGGTCTTCGCTCAGCATCAGTGGTGTATCTAAATCGTAATGCACAATCAAATCACTGCAATAAGCAAAATGAACCAAAGCAGTAATTGCCAATCGGCTTTCCATAAAACAACCCACCTGCAATTTTATGTTATACTTTTTTGCTGCTTCCACAATCTTTAATGCATGATAAATGCCACCGCTCTTTCCTAATTTAATATTGAAATAATCGGATGCTTTGAGTTTGGCCAATCGTTCTGCATCATGTTCATCAAAACAACTTTCATCGCTCATAATTTTAATGGGACTGCTCTTTCTTACATGCGGCAATTCCATATAATTCCATTTTGCAATTGGCTCTTCACAATGTTCAATACCAAATTCAGCCAAAGCATTTAATGTTGTAATAGCAGTTTCAACACTCCATGCCTGGTTAGCATCAATACGCAGGGGCAGCTCATAGCCCACAGCTTCACGAATGGCTTTGATCCTTGCAACATCTTCAGCAGTTGTTGTTCCTAATTTTACTTTAACGGATGGGAACCCTTCAGCTTTATACTGTAATGCTTCTTTCGCCATTTTAGCAGGCGAACCAAGCCCAACCGTCATATCCGTTGAAATGATTTTGTTTTTTGTTCCGCCTAAAAATTGATACAAAGGCTGCTGCTTGTACTGCGCCGCAATATCATACAGCGCCATGTCAAAAGCACTCTTGATGCTTTCATTCCTGGTGATGATGCTGTCCATAACCTTTACACATTGTTCTATATTCAGTGGGTCTTTCCCTTTTAAGGAAGCAGCTAAATACTGTCCAACGATGAAGCATGTATCTATACTTTCTCCATTAATACTCATGTACGGACTGCATTCGCCATAACCACTGATGCCTTCATTTGTGCGGATGATGATTAAGATATTGTCAGCATCATACTGTGTTCCTAACGAAATAACAAAAGGTTGTTTCAACGGAATGCAGAGTTTATATATTTCAACTGATGTGATACTTATTTGCATGCTATGAAATTATGAAAATAAAAAGACCCCGATTCCAGGGTCTTATAAAATAATATTAAGTGCTGTTTACTCTGCTTTGATATATACTTCTTCTTCTTTATCATAAAAGAAAGAGTGATTCATGTTTTGTTGAATAAAATTTTTCAGCTCAGCAGATGTTTGAAATTTTTCATCAATATTTTCTGTAATTGCACTGAGCGTCATCCTTGCTCCACTTGGGCTGATCTCAATTTTATAAAGATAGAACTTAACAGTTCCGTTCTCTTCTTCCTTTTTTTCAGAAAGATTTAAAAACTTTACAGTATCAACTTCTGAAAGAAATGCCTCATACACCGTGGGCACATCATCAGCCTTGGGTTCTTTTTTGGTTTTTGTAATGGTAATAATATAGTCGTCCTTCTTCTGAATATTATAAATGTCATCAGAAGAACTTTTCGGTTCCCATTTCCCAAGGAGCGAAGTGGGGTATTTTACACCTGGTTGATCAATTGGAACTTCTGTTTCATAAGGACAGCCCATTAAAAAAACAGCAACTGTAAGAATTGAAAAGAGATACATCAACTTTTTCATGCGTAGTTGTTATACAGCTAAAGTAAGTCATCCCTTTCTTATCTGCAATACCTATTCGTCACAAACAAAATAGAAAAGAAAAGCCTCCCGCAGAAGCGAAAGGCTTTGATACTTACAAACAAACCCGAAGTTTACGAAGCAGGTGCCCCGTTTTGAATTTCTTTTAGCTTTACACGGATCTTTCCTTCAATTTCATTTGCCATTTCAGGATTATCAATGAGTAATTGTCTTACCGCATCTCTTCCCTGTCCAAGCTTATCACTATTATAGCTGTACCAGCTTCCGCTTTTTTGTATGATTGCCAAATCAACTCCCATATCAATGATCTCACCTGTTTTGCTGATGCCTTCGCCAAAAATAATATCAAACTCTGCAGCTTTAAACGGAGGCGCCACTTTGTTTTTTACCACTTTCACTTTTACACGGTTACCAATTGCTACATCACCATCTTTGATCTGGCTCAAACGGCGTATATCCAAACGAACAGATGAATAAAACTTCAAGGCATGACCACCGGTTGTTGTTTCAGGATTACCAAACATCACTCCTATTTTTTCACGCAACTGGTTAATGAAAATGCAGATGGTATTTGTTTTGTGAATGGTGGCTGTGAGTTTTCTCAAAGCCTGGCTCATTAACCTTGCCTGCAAGCCCATTTTACTGTCGCCCATTTCACCTTCCAATTCACTTTTTGGTACAAGTGCGGCAACTGAATCTATTACTACCACATCCAATGCACCTGATAAAATCAAACGATCAGCAATTTCCAAAGCCTGTTCGCCGTAATCAGGTTGAGAGATCAATAAATTATCTACATCAACACCCAGCTTTTGAGCATACGCACTGTCAAATGCATGCTCCGCATCAATGATGGCGCAAATTCCGCCTTTCTTTTGTGCTTCGGCAATAATATGCGTGGCAATGGTTGTTTTACCGCTGCTTTCCGGTCCGTAAATTTCAACAACTCTTCCTCTCGGAATACCACCAACACCCAAAGCTGTATCTAAGCCAATAGAGCCGGTTGAAACAACTTCTATTTCGTGAATCCCTTTTTCATTCATCATCATCACACTGCCTTTCCCAAAATCCTTGTCAATTTTGTCAATAGTGAGTTTCAGCGCCTTGAGTTTTTCGCTGCTCTCTTTACTGCTATCCTTACTCATTTTTTCTTTTTTTGGTTTCTCCAAAATTAAAGCCTCTTCCATAACGGATTTGTTTATTTGTTCACACTAATTTGTTTAGCAA
>CAMTVU010000010.1:0-45243 GCA_947085245.1 uncultured Chitinophagaceae bacterium
AACAGGAGGGCGGTGTGAGTTTAATGCAAAAGATCAGTAACAAATTTTTCAATTTCGTTCAAACGTTCGTGGCTAACACTGTACCAAATGAACTTACCTTCTCTTGTTGTTTTTACAATATTGCTCCTGCGCAAAATTGCAAGGTGCTGCGAAGCAACAGATTGTTCTAACCTGAGTTTAATATAAATTTCAGTAACGGTCATTTGACCATGTTCATTGATCAGTTGTACAATTTGCTGCCTCAGTTTGTGATTGATGGATCGTAAGATGAGGGCTGCTTTTTTTACAGCATGATAGTCAATCCCGATTGGGGTTGAACTGTTTTCTTTTTTCTTTAAACTGGTTGCCATTTTCAGAGTAAATTTTGGGGTTAAGCAGGTTTTGTTGTTTCAACACTGATTAACAATTAAAACTATAACAAAAAAACATCATTTAATAGTTGCAAAGGACATTCTTTATTTAGCAGTTGTATGAAAATCTTTACCGTAATCGGGAACAGCATAGGCAATGGGCGTAAAGATCTTGTCATGAAATTGTCTGTTGGTAATTGTAACCATATCTTTCGCATTCCACATCACAGGAATAAAAAAAGCGTTTTCATTTTGGCAAAGGGGTTGCCATTTTTCAGCACCATTACCAAAAAAGAAAACAGTACCTGTTTGAAGCAGGCTGGCGAATGAATCGGGACTCAATATTACTGCAGTGTTTCCTGATACCGGCTTTAGATCATGCGAATAAACTGCAGTAAATACTTCCATTCTTCTTGCATCAATCATGGGGCAAAGAAAGAATTGATTATGTTTTTTCGTCTGTTGATTTATTAATTGCAAAGCCGCAGCACTCATTACTTCAGTAGTTAGGATGGTGATCATGGGTATTTGCAAAGCGTAACATAATCCTTTTGCAGAGGCAAAACCAACTCTCAAGCCTGTATAAGAACCGGGCCCGGAGGTAACAGCAATGGCGTTTAAATCAGAAAGATTAAGTTTTGTTTCATGCATCATTTCCTGAATTGCCGGTTGCAGAAAAGAAGCATGACCTTTTTGAGTTTGATTCATCTTTATACATAGCAGTTCTTCATCTTTGGCTAAAGCAACAGATGCATGTGTGGTTGATGTATCAATGCAAAGAATCAGCGCCATATCAGTGATTTACTTTGTGTGTAAGTAAAGATACAGCAGGCTTATAACGTTGATCTGCGGTTGCAAGTTTTTGCAGCAGGTGAATGATTCTTTCACGGCCAATTTCATTGTACCATTCAAAAGGGCCCAGCGGATAGTTAGTGCCCAGTTTCATGGCAATGTCAATATCATCTTCTGTTGAAACATCTTCCTGCTTTGCCATAAAAGCTTCATTGATGATCATACTTACAGTCCTTGCTGCAACAAAACCGGGTGTGTCGGCAGTTTCGTAACAGGGAACCTGCCATTGGGTGAATAAAGCCTGAAACAATGGTTGTTTGCCCGTTGCAAATTCAATACAGTTTCTGTTGATGAATACGGGCCAATGGTTGAAACGGGCTACAGGAGCCTGTTCTGCATTTAATTCTTTCAATGAATAAATAACAGAGCCAATTAATACGGGTATGATTAATGTTTTGTAAGAACCCATTCGTTCAGGGTTTTCTTCAAATGCAAGATCAATCACACAATCAAAACCTGTAAACCCCGATGCCGGTAATTCTTTTTCAATAATACATTCAGTGCCTGTAAAAGGCAGTTCTTTTCCAAACAAAGCAGAAACCGGATTGGTGCAGATGATGAGAATTTTCATGCCCCGCAAAATTACAGGGAACAAAAGCCATTCGGGATTTTTTTTCTTATACCAAATGGAAGAACTATTTAGTTCAATAATGCCTTTCAAAATTTCATACTTGTATAATACCGCCCTAAGGTAAATGATTGTACTAAAATATAATTCAAAGCGGTATTACCCTGAAAAAACTAAGTTTGCAGTATGATGGAAAAGAAAATTATTCAAACCGACCAGGCGCCTGCACCCATCGGGCCTTATAACCAGGCAGTAGCTGCAGGAAATTTTTTATTTATTTCGGGGCAGGTTTGCATTAAACCCGGTACCAGTGACTTGAATAATCCTGACATTCAAACAGAAACACACCAGGTGATGCACAATCTTAAAGCCATTTTGCAGGAAGCCGGTTTGGATTTTAATCATGTAGTTAAAACAACCATCTTCCTCAGCGATATGAATTTGTTCAGCGATGTAAATGAAGTATATGGTAAATATTTCGATGCTGCATTTCCTGCACGTGAAACAGTTGCCGTTAAAGGCTTGCCCAAAAATGTGAATGTGGAGATAAGTATGATTGCCTGCTATTAATTCTTACAACTTAATCTCTTCTTCATGACTATCAAAGAAATGATATTCAGTAAGGTGATACGATGTATTTGCTTTGATCCTGATCTTTTGTTTGTACTTCCATCCCCATTTCATTCTTCTTGATGGTAACCCTTTTCTTAAATAGGCTTCCATAATTGGATGAACAGAAATAGTGAGCCCATTATGTTTTTGCATCACCAGGTAACTCAGGTTCTTTTCTATTTCATCTTCCAGTATCAAAGTTGCCGAAACCTTTCCTGTACCATTACAGCTTGGGCAAACCTCCTGTGTATTGATGTTTACTTCCGGCTTCATGCGCTGCCTTGTAATCTGCATGAGTCCAAACTTTGAAATGGGCAGGATGGCATGCTTGGCTCTGTCTGTACGCATGAATGTTTCAACAGCTTCACCCAATCTGCGTTTGTTATCGGGCAACTTCATGTCAATAAAGTCAACCACAATAATTCCACCTATATCTCTTAAACGTAGCTGGCGTGCAATTTCCTCAGCTGCTTCCATGTTGGTTTGCAGGGCATTCTCTTCCTGGTTGGTACTAACACTTTTGTAACCGCTGTTCACATCTATTACATGCAATGCTTCTGTATGTTCAATGATAAGATATGCGCCGCTTGCAAGGTTTACTGTTTTTCCAAACGATCCTTTTACCTGTTTGGTTACACCAAAACTGTCGAAGATGGGAGAGCCATTTTGATAAAAGCTGACAATATCTGTTTTATCGGGAGCTACTTTTTGAATATAGGTGCGGGCATCGTTGTAAATGGTTTTATCATTTACCACAATGCGGTTGAAATCTGCACTTAGCAGATCACGGAGGATGCTGGTTGTTTTATCCGTTTCGCCGAGGATTTTAACAGGAGGAACAGCATTTTTCAGGTTTTGCTGAATTTGCTTCCACATGTTAATGAGATTGTTCAGGTCTTCGTGCAACTCAGCAGTATTTTTTCCCTCAGCCGCTGTTCTTACTATCACACCAAAGTTTTTGGTTTTGATTGCTTCTACAATTTTCTGCAAACGCTTTCTTTCATCACTTGAATGAATTTTGCGGGATACAGCTACAATATCATTGAAAGGTGTAAGGACAACAAAACGGCCGGGTAAAGAAATTTCGCAACTGAGGCGGGGACCTTTAGCCGCAATAGGTTCTTTCAGGATCTGTACCAAAATGTTGGGCTTGCCATTCAGAACTTCTCCAATTTTACCCGTCTTAATAATTTCAACTTCTGTCTGAAATTTTCCAAAGTCGGGAACGCCTTCGCTTTTATCGTTAATAGATAGTGCGGTAAACTTTAAAATAGAACGTACATAGGGACTCAGGTCGGTGTAGTGCAGAAACCCATCTTTCTCAAACCCAACATCTACAAATGCAGCATTCATACCCGGCACCAGTTTTTTTACTTTGCCCAGGTACAAATCACCAACTGTAAAACTTGCATCATGACTTTCCTGGTGCAGCTCTACAAGTTTCTTGTCTTCTAATAAAGCAATTTCCACCCCGGTAGGGGCGGCATTAATGATCAGTTCCTTGTTCACTCGTAACGTCTTTAAAATTGAATTTACTTCACCTGATCAGGAAGGAATAAACCGAAAACAGCATGAGTATACAAGCAAGCAGACAAATTTCTGTTTCGGCCATAGCGAAGCAGAGTCCCGTTTAAGCGGGACTCCGTTCAATTGAGAAGATTATTTATTCTTCTTCTTATGACGGTTCTTTCTAAGTCTTTTTTTACGTTTGTGCGTCGCAATTTTATGACGCTTTCTCTTTTTTCCGCAAGGCATGTTTAATCAGATTTACGTTCGTTAAAAATCAGGTTTATAATAACTTAATGTGTTCTTCTATTTGTTTCATCATCTCCGGGTTACTGCGAAATTTCTTTTGTGCCTCCATTACTTTTACTGTTTGTAAAAATTGCAGGTACCACTTTTTCGCCTTCTCTTTATCTCCACTTTGTTCACAGGCATCAGCCAGTCTCAGCATTGCATCCAGATTCTGAGGCTCCAGTTGTAACACTTTTTCAAAACGTTCAATTGCTTTTGGCCATTGAGCACTTACGAAAGAGCCTACACCCAGCATATAATGGGCAAATGCATTGCTGGGGTCTTTTTCAACCACCTCCCGTATCAACCCAATTCCTTTCATGGGTGGTTCGTTGCCGCCAGCACCAAAAAAGTAAGTGCTGCCAAGGCCAATCCTGGTAGAATCGTTACCGGGATTGAGTTCTAAAGCCTTTTCAAATAACTCTTTTGCTTCTTTAGCCATCCAAATTTTTAAAGGTTGTTCCTCAGTTCTTTGTACTTCACCTAAAAACAAATGGGCAGCAAAGGTGAGGGTTTTCTCCGAATTTTCCAACTTAGCAGCTTCAGCAAGATATTTTGCGTAGGGAACAAAGGCGCCAATAGTATCCATCCAGAAAGCAGAAAGTTTTCGGTACACCTGTATTTGCTGATTTTTTACATCACCCCTTACAACCGAGTTTTCCCATTCAGTTACTTTTTGCAGTTGCGAAGCATTGAGCCTTTTTTTGGCCATACCCAGCATGGTAGGAAAATCCAAACCTTTGGCTGTAGAGAGGGCAGTATCTGTGGATGCATGGTCGTGTCCTGTATGATCATCCTCCTTTTTATGAGGAACGGTTCGCCCAAAAAAGAACAAAAGAAAAACTGCTGTGATTGCAGCAGTTATAAGTATAATTTGTTGCCTGTTCACTTTTCAAAAAAATTGAAGTGCAAAGCTACAGGATGGAAGGCATTAAACCGTAAGAGAGTTTGAATTAACTTCCTTTAAACATGCTTTTTACTTCCTGTACAAATTCTTTTGCCGGCTTAAAGGCTGGAATATAATGTTCCGGAATATGAACTGCCGTGTTGCGTTTGATGTTACGACCAATTTTGGCTGCTCTTTTCTTGGTAATAAAACTTCCAAAACCCCTGATGTAAATGTTTTGCCCGGCTGTTAAAGAATCTTTTACTTCTTTAAACATGGTTTCAAGCGTAACAAGTACATCAACCTTGGGAATTCCGGTCTTTTCTGAAATTTGATTCACCAGATCTGCTTTTCTCATGCTGATAAATTTTAGTGGTTCTGACTATTCTGCAACTAAGATCATGAATTAATTTTAAAAAAGGAAAAATTTCAGCTAAAATTATTGAAATAACTGGTTGATAATGAATAAACAACGAATCTGCCCTTCCGTGTAAATCTTTTAATTGGCTACACTGCTTAAAACCTGTTTTTTTGCCCATAGGTTTATGGAAGCAAAAAAATATTTTCAACAGCGTTTATTACACTGGCACAAAACAACAAACAAACGCCAACTTCCATGGAAGGGTGAGAAAGATGTGTACCGTATTTGGCTCAGTGAAATCATTCTTCAGCAAACAAGGGCTAAGCAGGGGATGATGTATTACGACCGGTTTGTAAAAGAGTATTCTACCATACAAAAACTGGCAATAGCTCCTTTGGAAGATGTTTATAAATTATGGGAGGGGCTTGGCTATTATAACCGTTGCCGGAACCTGCATGTAACAGCACAAAAAATTTCTTTTGACCTCAAGGGGAAGTTCCCCGATACGTATAAATCTATTTTAGAATTGAAAGGCGTTGGCCCTTATACAGCCGCTGCCATTTCATCTTTTGGATTTGGATTGCCTTATGCAGTTGTAGATGGAAATGTTTTTCGGGTGTTGAGCCGTTTTTTTGGAATTGAACATGCTATTGACTCAACCCTGGTTAAAAAAATCTTTCAGCAACTGGCTCAGGACTGTTTGAATGAGAAGCAACCTGCTGCATACAACCAGGCTATAATGGATTTTGGAGCAACCATTTGCAAACCCGATGCACCCGAATGCCGTAGTTGTGTGATGAAAAACAAATGCATTGCATTTCAAACAAACCGTATTGCTGATCTTCCTGTTAAAGGCAAAAAAATAAAACAGCGAAACAGGTGGTTCTTGTTTTACATCCTTGAGCTGAATAAAAAATTTGCTGTGCAGAAAAGAACGGGAAAAGATATTTGGACTAACTTATATGAATTTCCCAATGTTGAATATAAAACTGAACGGGAATGGAAGCAGGCGGCTGAGCAAGAAATTACTGAATGGTTAAAAGCAAATAAAATCAAGCAACCATACAAAATAGTATCTGTAACAAAGCCGGGCAGGCAGCAGTTAAGTCATCAAACCATATATGCCAAAGCTGTTTTACTTAAACTCTCCGGAAAAACAAAAAAGGACAGTAGCTGGCATTGGAACAGCAGGCAGGAGTTTCTACAATTACCTTTTCCGAAAATTTTGAACGATTTTATGAATGCAAAAGTTCTTGAATTATTTGGATAGATTGATACAACAATTCAGCAAAAAACGTAATTTAGAAGTGAAGATGGATAAGAGTTTAAATTCTTAAACTCATTCAGAAATAAAATTTATTTGTATGAGAGGAGTTAACCGTGTAATGCTGATAGGAAATCTTGGAAAAGATCCCGATGTACAGGTACTTGAAGGAAATATTGCTGTGGCAAAATTTCCCCTGGCAACAACCGAAACGTTTAAAGACCGCACTGGAAAATTAGTGAGTCAAACTGAATGGCATACCGTGGTGCTGTGGCGAGGGCTGGCCGAACTTGCTCAAAAATACCTGCACAAAGGAAGCCTTGTATATATTGAAGGGCGCTTAAAAACAAGAAGCTGGGAAGATAAAGAAGGCGTAAAAAAATATGCAACGGAGGTAGTTGGCGACAACCTGATCATGCTTGATAAAAGAGCCGATGGAACAGTAAAGCATGAAGCGCCCGATCAACCGGCAGGCTTCCACGGTGATGAGCTGCCGCCAATTGGTGAGCCCAGCCAAGATTTACCTTTTTAGGAAATATCCCTGCTATTCCTATTTTTGTCAGGATAGTTGGCAATTGTTCATTTAATCTTGATGCTTTGGATTATCACCCGGTCAGTATTTCATATTTACTTTCACTGAAACCTGTTTTGCTGGCTATTAACAGCGAGGGGCTTACCCTGATGGTGATTTTTTTCCTGGTATTCCTGTTTTTTTCATTTGTTGTAAGCGGTGCAGAAGTTGCTTTTTTTTCGTTGCGGTACAAAGATCTCAACATGCTTAAAACAAGACCGGAGGCATCTGCCAAACGGATTGTAAACCTGCTGGAAGAACCAAAAGTATTACTGGCAAGTTTACTGGCTGCCAATATTATTTTTAACCTCTGTATTATTTTTCTTACCAACTTTTTAATTGATGAAGCACTTGCACTTCAGCATAAATTGTTTTGGGTGGAGTTTATTTTGAAAGCAGCTGCAATTACTTCACTCATCTTATTATTTTGCGAAATACTTCCCAAAGTTTGGGCATCACAAAACAATGTATTCTTTGCCTACTTCGCCAGTTGGTGGGTTGAAACGATCATTTATCCCATCTTTAAATCAACCGGCAGTTGGCTGGCCGGCTATACCGATAGTATTGAAAAAAGGTTGGCGAAATATCAAACAGCTTCCTTTAAATCAGATGAACTGGATTATGCCATTGACCTGATGAGTGAAGAAGAAGCAACTGATGAAGAGAAGCAGATACTCAAAGGCATACAAAATTTCAGCAGCATCACCGTAAAACAAATCATGCGTTCAAGATTGGATGTGAGTGGCATCGAGTACAACTCTTCCTTTGCTGATGTGATAAGCCGTGTGCAGGAATTGCATTACAGCCGCATACCCGTTTATAAAAATAACCTGGATGAAGTGGTGGGGATTTTGCAAACAAAAGATCTGCTGCAGCACATCAATGATGCAGATGATTTTCACTGGCAGCAACTGATGCGTACGCCGTTTTTTGTGCCTGAACAAAAACTGATTGATGATCTGCTCAAAGAGTTTCAGCTCAAACGTATTCACTTTGCAGTTGTGGTTGATGAGTTTGGCGGAACCAGCGGTATTGTAACAATGGAAGATATTTTAGAAGAAATTATCGGTGAAATCAAAGATGAGTTTGATGATGAAGAGATCATTAATAAAAAAATTGATGACCACAATTATATTTTTGAAGGCAAAACCATGATTCATGATGTATGCCGCACAATGAATCTGCCTGCTGATACGTTTGAATCTGTAAGGGGCGAAAGCGAATCATTGGCCGGGTTGGTATTGGAGCTGGCTGAACGTTTACCAAAAATGAATGATGTAATTGAAACGGGTGATTTCCTGTTTACAGTACAGGACGTAAGCCGCAACCGCATTGAAAAAGTAAAGGTTACCATTAAACCCATGAATGATTAAGAAGCTGTTTGAGTTAGTTGTTTCGAGTGGATTATGGATATTTTTTGGAGCGAAACAAGGCGAATTTTGCAGCCATAGTCTAAACGCCTAAGGCGAAAAATTCAACGCAGTTGCAGCTCAAAAAATGCCATAAGATATATCAAACAATTAATTCAAACAGCTTCTAAGATGAAACCCAACTTTTATTTTTCTTACTTACTGCTTCTTACTTCTGTTTTTATTTCCTGTAATTCCGATCCAAGGCCAAGGCCAAAAGGATATTTTCAGATTGCTTTACCGGAGAAGAAGTATGTGTTATTTGATCAGCCCGGCTATCCTTATACATTTGAATATCCTGTTTACGGAAATGTAGTAAAGGACAGTACCTTCTTTGATGATCAACCCGAAAATCCATATTGGGTGAATTTAGATTTTCCTGCCTTGGGCGGAAGAATGTACATCAGCTATAAAACCATCAGCAATAAAAACTTATTCAGCAAACTGGTGGAAGATGCCTTTAAGATGACCGGTAAACACAGCCTCAAAGCAACATCAATAGATGAAATACCCGTGGAAGGAGGGCCGGGTGTAAAAGGATTTGTATTTGATGTGGGCGGCAATGCAGCAACGGGGAAACAGTTTTTTGTAAGCGACAGTACAAAACATTTTTTAAGGGGAGCTTTGTATTTTGATGCTACTCCCAATTACGATTCCATTAAACCGGTTGAGCAGTTTCTGTATAAAGACATGCAGCATTTGATACAAACGCTGAGGTGGAGAAATTAATTTGAATCCGCATTTTTCAGCGTGGTATTAAGGTTTTTTTTCTTCAATTTTTTCAGAAAACAAATTTTCGTATTTACTTTTTTCCCGATAGTTTAATAATGAGATGCAATTGCTGCTTGCATCCTTCCTACCTTCGCAAAAAAATAATCAGTGATAGTTATTGATAACATTTACGTAAGTGATGAAGTAGTGGAAGAGCAGTTTGTATGCGACCTGCACAAGTGCAAGGGTGGCTGTTGTATTGATGGTGATGCGGGAGCCCCCTTAACCAATGATGAACTAAAAGAAGTGAATACGGCTTTTGATAAAGTAAAACATTTATTGAATAAGGAAGCATTACAGGTTATTGAACAGGAAGGCAAATATGTATATGACCGTGAATTTGGATGGGTAACACCAACCATCAGTAACGGAATGTGCGTGTATGGTTTGGTGGATGAAAACAGAATTGTGAAATGTTCTTTTGAACAGCAATACAATACAGGTATGCTGCAATGGAAGAAACCCATTTCCTGTCATCTTTATCCCATCAAGATCAGCAAGAGCAAAAGTATGGATCAGGAGTATGTAAATTATGAACCCAGAGATCCCATGTGTAACCCGGGTTGTGCATTTGGGCAAAAATTAAAAGTGTCCACGTATGTTTTTTTAAAAGAAGCGATCATCAGAAAGTATGGTGAAGATTTTTATGAAGCACTGTCGCAGATTGCTGATCAATATTACTCTTCGAAAGAGTTAAACAAGTAATTTTAATGCATGAGTCAATCTGCTGATAAATTTATTGCCAAAAGCACCATCAAGTCTGCCGACCTGGATCACAGGCGTACAATCAATTTCAACATTGGCAAGTACAATTCAAAAGTACCGGAAGGCAAACAGCAGTTTACACAAATGCTCACTGCACGTGAGCGGGCCAAGAATGTAAAGTGGCGTGCACTTGAAACTTTAGATCAGCAATTAGAAGAATTTGAACTGCAGTTTACACGCCGTGGCGGAAAAGTAATTTGGGCAGAGGATGCACAACAGGCCTGCGATGAAATTCTGAAAATATGCAAAGCAAGAAATTGCAAAACATTGGTGAAGAGCAAGAGCATGGTCACTGAAGAAATTCATTTGAATCATTTTTT
This sequence comes from uncultured Chitinophagaceae bacterium, assembly GCA_947085245.1. Lineage (GTDB taxonomy): Bacteria > Bacteroidota > Bacteroidia > Chitinophagales > Chitinophagaceae > Lacibacter. Next base: position 10,524 of record CAMTVU010000010.1, read on the forward strand.
AACGGAGCATAAGATTGAAAGTGTGGAAACTGATTTGGGAGAATATATTCAACAGCTGGATGAGGAACCGCCTTATCATATTGTTACACCAGCCATGCATAAAAGTAAAGAAGATGTAGCAAAATTGTTCGCCAATAAATTAGGAACCGATCCCAAAGCTACACCTGAACAACTGACATTAGTTGCAAGAAATATTCTGCGTGAAAAATATGTACAGGCCGAAGTGGGAGTAACCGGCGCCAATTTTATTTTAGCTGATGTGGGCGGAATTGCCATTACAGAAAATGAAGGCAATGCAAGATTGAGTTGTGCTTTTCCCAAAACACATATTGTAGTTGTTGGTATTGAAAAGATGTTACCGGGTATTACTGATTTGGGTTTGTTCTGGCCGTTATTATCAACTTACGGAACAGGGCAGCAAATAACAGTGTACAACAGTATTGTACTTGGTCCAAAACAACCTGGTGAAACGGATGGGCCCGAAGAAATGATTGTGATTCTTTTAGACAATGGCAGAACCAATGTGTTAAAGAATCCTGCAACAAGAGAAAGTTTGTATTGCATCCGTTGCGGTGCCTGTTTAAATGCATGTCCTGTGTATAAAAATATTGGTGGTCACAGTTACGGTACAACATACAGCGGCCCCATTGGTAAAGTGCTTACTCCGCATTTGAATGATATGGAAGAGTACAGGCATTTGAGTTATGCATCTTCTTTATGCGGCAACTGTACAGAAGTTTGTCCTGTTCGAATTAACCTGCACGAACTCTTATTGGAAAACAGGCATGAAGCAGTGGAACAGGGCTTTTCATCTTTTGGTGAACGCATGGCATGGAAGGTGTGGAAGAGAGCATCGCTCAACCGTAAGTTGATGAATATGGGGAGCAGCAAGATGAAGAACTGGATGATCAACAGTTTTGTAAAAGAGTGGACCAAACACCGTGGTGATATGAATTTTCCTGAGAAAACATTTAACCAGCTTTGGCGTGAGAAAATCAAGAAAAATGTTTTGTAACTTGTAGTAAATTCAGAAACATGCAACAACTGTTTACAGCACATATTGAAAAAGATGATGAAACGGATTTTTTTATTGGGGTAGTTCCTGCTGTTCCGGGGGCACATACACAGGCAAAAACTCTTGATGAACTTCATCTTCGTTTGCAGGAAGTGCTGGAGTTTTGTCTTTCATCAATGTCTGATGACGAAAAGAAGGAACTTCCGCATTTTATAGGCATTCAGCAAATTGCAATTGCTGTATGAGTAAACTTCCCATGATTTCTGCTAAGGAACCGGAAAAAATCCTCTTTCGATTAGGATTTGAAGAAGTAAGGCAGAAGGGGGGTCACCGGTTCTACAAACATACTGATGGTCGTTATACTACTCTTCCACATCACACGGGTGAAGATTTATCAAGACCACTCATCAGAACCATTTTAAAGCAAATAGATCTTGATGCAGATGAGTATATTCTAATGCTTAACCGGAAATAGGCATGCTTGTTTACACAGCACATATAACTCCACGCATTAAATACATCCTGCAGTATTGCAATGAAAAATTACTGATTGATGCTGAATTAACAGACAATGTTGAATACTATCATTCATACGATGAAGCGAAACTGAATTATTCGGATGAACGGATGGATGCTGCTGAGTTTTATATGAAACCATCCGGGTTACTGAAACAATACAATATCTGTAAACAATACATAGAATGTTTTGAGTGGAAAGGAGTAAAAGCTTTTTTTAAAACGGAAGATGACCTGGGTTTTGATCTCTTCTCTGCTGTGTTTTATTTAATCATCCGCTACGAAGAATATTTAGAACATGAACACGATGAATACGGACGTTATGCTCACTGGAATTCATTGGCCTGGAAAGAAAAATTTCTTCATTTACCTTTGATTGATATTTGGATGAATGAATTCAAAAAGATTTTACAAACCAAGTTCACTTCACTCACCCCGCCTTCGCAAAAGCTTCGGCGGGCAGGCATTCACCATTCACCATTTACCTTTCTTCCTACTTACGATATTGACATTGCCTGGAGTTTTAAGCACAAAGGTTTTTGGCGAAGTGTTGGCGCTTCACTCAGCAGGCCCTCATCCATTACCCGGCGATTGAAAGTTTTATCAGGAAAAGAAAAAGATCCGTTTGATTGTTATGACTGGCTGCAACAACTGCATCAGCAATATGCATTACAGCCTGTTTACTTTTTTTTAGTTGCTGCGGAGAATAAAGGGTATGATAAAAACATTTCACCAAAGAAGAAAGCGCTGCAACAGTTGATTCAATCAACAGCAAAGCAGGCAACAATTGCTTTGCACCCTTCTGCACAAAGCAATACCAGCAAAGAATTATTGCTGAGTGAAAAAAATACATTGCAGCAAATCAGCAGCAAACAGATTTCCATCACCCGTCATCATTATATTTTATTTCATTTGCCGCATTCATACCGTGAACTGATTGCTGCCGGTTTTACCAATGATCACAGCATGGGGTATGGAACTGTGAATGGTTTCCGTGCATCTACTTCCCATTCTTTTTTGTGGTATGACCTGGAACAGGAAGAAACAACTTCACTCCGCATTCACCCGTTTGCTTATATGGAAGCCAATTCTTTTTATGAATTGCATCATTCACCAGCAGAAGCATTGGAAGAAATGAAGCAGTTGGTTGAAGAAGTAAAAAAAGTAAACGGAACATTCATCAGCATTTTTCATAATCATATACTGGGTACTGATGAAATGTTTAAAGGGTGGAGAGAGATGTATGAGAAGTTTTTCATGTCGACGAAGGAGACATCTGCCAAACAGTAGTACTGCAGATCAGCAGATCCCTCCTTCGTGGGGATAACACCTACTGCTCATTTTTCGATCCTTCCAGCAGCTGCATCAGTTCCTTCATCTCGGGGTCACTTAAATAACGCCATTTGCCAACTGAAAGATTTCCCAACTGAATATGCATGATACGTACACGTTTTAAACTCACAACATCGTAATCAAACACCTCACACATTCTTCTGATCTGGCGGTTCAATCCCTGTTTGAGTATAATGGAAAATGTTTTTCCGCTTAATGTACGCACTTTGCAGGGAAGTGTAGTTGTATCAAAGATGCGAACACCCTTGCTCATCTTTGCAGCAAAGTCGGGAGTTAATTTTTTATTAACAGTAACAATGTATTCTTTTTCATGTTCATTGCCTGCACGGAGTATTTTATTAACGATGTCGCCATTGTTGGTGAGAAAGATCAAGCCTTCTGAATCCTTATCCAATCTGCCAATAGGAAAGATGCGTTTGGGATGATTGATGAAGCGGATGATATTGGTGCGGTCTTTTTCATCAGTAGTTGAAGTAATGTTCAGCGGCTTGTTGAATGCAATGATAAATTGATCCTGTTTTGCTGTTGACTTTACTTTCAGCAGTTCATCATCAATATAAACTTTGTCTTTGGATGAAACTCTTGTACCGGCCAATGCAATATTACCATTCACAACAACCCTTGCCTGATCAATCAGCTTATCTGCTTCACGGCGTGAGCAATAACCTGTTGCGCTTATATATTTGTTGAGGCTTATCTTTTCTTCAGGCATACAATAAATAGTAAAACAGAATTAAATATCCAGCACATCTCTGTGTTCAGCGGCTGTTTTCTTAAACGCTTTATTTACAAGATACACACCAAGCAAAGTTACAATACCGCCAATGGTTAAGGTTACAGTCAACTTTTCTCCAAAGATCAAAGCGCCTGATAAAACTGCAACAACGGGATTGATATAAGCATAAATACTTGCCTGTTCAGTTGGCAAATGCTGCAATGCGTACAAGTAACATACAAAAGCAATGATGGAACCAAAGATCACCAGGTAGCCGATTGCTAACCATGATTCTGTTGGAATTTCAGTAAAGGGCACGAAGTTTTTGTCGAAACCTGAAACCGTTAACAACGATGCGCCTGCAATGAGCATTTGAAAACCCAAACCAAAGTAAGGGTTGAATTGAGCTGCTTGTTTCTTGGTATATAATGAACCAAAAGCCCATGTCCATGTGGCAATTAATGAAAGCATAATTCCAAAACGAAAATCAGGATTAAAAAAATCCTGCAGGTGTTCATAAAAAATAACGCATACGCCTGCAAAGCCAATCATTAAACCAAGAATGGCCTTTGAAGGAATTTTTCCTTTCGTTGAAAATAAACCGATGATCACTAACCATAAAGGAAAGATGGCTCCCATGATGGCCCCAAGACCCGATGAAATATATTTCAACCCCCATGTGCTGAAACCATTGCTCAGTATAAAATTTAAAATGGCTAATACAATAAGTGGCAGCAAGTCTTTTGCCTTTGGCCAGCTGGAACCTTTTACTAAAAAAAAGATCATGTAACAGATGCCGCCAATCAACTGTCGTATTCCTGCCAATTGCAGTGCAGGCATGTGCTTCACACCTTCTTTGGATGCCAGCCAGGTGGTACCCCATAAAACGCATACAACAGCCAATGCAAAAATAGCTTTGGCCTTTTTTCCTTTTTTATGAATGGTTAAAGGATTAAAGACCGATAAACTTTTGATGGTATCAGCAGATGATGAAATTGTTTTATTGAAATAGCGTTTTGACATTGGCCTCATCCTCCAACTCCTTCTCCAAAAGAGAAGGAGCGGTGCTTTAGAATTAGTTTAATCTTTAAATCTTCCATTTCATCTTTTTATTAAATCCAAACTTTGTAAGCATTTCATAAAAGCAAGGGCTGTGTAAGGATTGCCTCCCTTTAGGGACGGGAGGGCTTTGCCTAATGTTTAAAATGCCTCAACCCGGTAATCACCATTGCCAAATTATTTTGTTTGCAATATTCAATTGAATCATTGTCACGGATAGAACCGCCGGGCTGAATAAATGCAGTGATACCTGCTTCATGACCCAACTGCACACAATCATTGAACGGAAAGAACGCATCACTCGCCATTACTGCACCATTCAAATCAAAATTAAATTGCTTTGCTTTATCAACTGATTGACGAAGAGAATCAATACGGCTTGTTTGTCCGCAACCTTTACCAACCAATTGTTTGTTTTTTATTAACGCAATGGCATTACTCTTTAAATGCTTGCAGATAATATTGGCAAATTTCAGATCTTCTTTTTCAGTTGCAGTTGTTTCCCTGCCACCGGCTTCTTTCCATTCTGTATAATTTCCATTATCTGTTCCCTGCGCCAACACGCCATTGAGTAATGATTTGTATTGCTCTTTTGTAGCAGGTTGATTTTTTAACTGCAATAAAATCCTGTTCTTTTTTGATTTCAACACTTCTAATGCATCAACTGCAAAAGAAGGAGCAATCAATACTTCAAAGAAAATTTCATTGATGGCTTCAGCAGTTGCCTTGTCAATTTCTCCATTGCAAACCAATACACCACCAAATGCACTTTCCGGATCGCCGGCCAGCGCCGCATCCCAGCTTTCTTTTGCAGTATTTCTTACAGCAATGCCACAAACATTGGTATGTTTAATAATACCAAACCAAAATTCGGAGGGCTGTTTTAAATCCCCTCCTTTGGAGGGGTTTGGGGAGGCCTCTTTGATGAGTTGAATGGCTGCATCAACATCAACCAAATTATTATAGCTTAATTCTTTTCCATTGAGTTGAGAAAACAATTCTTCGAGGTTACCATAGAACCTTGCAGACTGATGAGGATTTTCACCATAACGCATTATTTTTTCTTCTTTGTTGAAGGGCGTATCAATTGCTGATTGATGAAAATAGTTGGAGATAGCTGTATCATACGCAGTACATACATCAAAGGCTTTGATGGCAAAACCGCGGCGTTGGTCAAATGTAGTTTCACCATTCTGTTGACGAAGCATTTCTTCCAGCACAGCATATTCTTTCTTTGCTGCGAGTACAACTACATCTTTATGATTTTTGCCGGCTGCACGGATCATGGATGGTCCGCCAATGTCAATTTTTTCAATGATGAGTTTTTCTTTTTCTTCATCTCCACCTTGAAAGGTGGAGCTATTCACCGCTTGCACGGTTTCTTCAAAAGGGTAGAGATCAACAATCACCAAATCAAGTTCGGGAATATTGTACTCCTTCATTTCCTTCAAATGAGTTTCATCATCCCGTTTGCCGAGGATACCACCAAACACAGAAGGATGCAGTGTTTTTACACGGCCTCCAAGAATGGAAGGATAGGTTGTTAAACTTTCCACAGGTATTACAGGAACGCCCAGTTTTTCAATAAACTGCTGTGTACCGCCGGTTGAATAAATGGTTACGTTTTGTGCATGTAACAATTGTACGAGTGAATCCAGCCCGTCTTTGTAAAATACTGAAATGAGAGCTGATTGAATTTTCTTCATGAAGAGGGAAGTTTAAATGTAGCCACAATGACCCGGAGGCGCTAAGAACACGAAGAAAACTTTGTGCTGCTTTCTGTCTTTGAGACTTTGTGGCGATATTATTTTTCGAGTGGCAAAGGTAGGGGTCTATAAATTCATCACAAAAGCGCCCTGTTCACTTGTGCAGAAGTAGTTAAGATGAAGTCGTTCACAGTCTTTTTTCCAGAGATTCACTTTCCATTGTGGGTTGGAGCCGTCGAAGATCAATAACTTACAATCAATCGTCTTTATAAGATCGGTAATATACAAATGTGGATTTTTTGAAACAATCACAACATCTGCTTTGAGTTTTGCTGAAAGCGAATCATATTGATACGATTGATTGATGCAGATGATCTTTTTTCCATTGATGGTAAATGAATTGCCTGCTGTTGATGGAGTAAAAATTGGCGAGTGATACGTGTGGAATAAAATTCTTGATGGCTTAAGATGAAAGTTGCGGAGAAAACCATCCTGCAATAAAACAGAATCGCCTTTGAAGAGATAATGATTACCCAGCATAAAATCAACGGCTGTTTGCTGCGAAAGATTATAAACAATCAGTTTCTTTTGCTGCCGGCTTTTGTACAATGAAAAACTTTGTAACATAAAGAACAACACAAGAAAACCCAAACTCCATTTCAATGCTTTTGTTTTTTTCTGTATTAACCATATAGCAGTTGCCGCAATGAACAGATAAAGCAAAATGGATTGTACAGGATGATGCTGAATGCCATCCGTTACAGCAAATGAAAAATGATCAACCCATATAATAAATCCATTCATCCAATTCAGTAAGTAACTCAAAACCGTTCCGGTAAAAGAAGCAATGTAAGGAATGAATGAAACGGCAATGAGTAATATTTCTCCAAACAGGATGAGGCTGCTCAGCGGCACTGCAACAAAATTGGTGATGAGAAATAAGTTGGGCGCCTGGTGAAAATGATACATGCAAAGCGGCAATGTTAATAGCTGGGCTGATAATGTAACAGCATTCAACTGCCATGCTTTATCAAGCAATTTGTTTTCAAATGAAAGCCATCTGTAGATTGGTTTCATAAATAATACAATACTCAATACCGCAGCATAAGAAAGCTGAAACCCAACATCCCATAAATAGAAAGGATTGTAACAAAGCAATACAAAAGCAGAAGCAGCCATGCTGTTGTAAATGTTTCCTTTCTTATTAAACAAATCACCCGCTGCAATAGCGGTAAACATGATAGCGGCTCTTAATACCGATGCCCCGGCTCCGGTGAGTAAACTGAAGATCCATAAAAAAGAGATAGCAAGTAATGGTTTAAGCCATTTAAGCCGCTTGCTTTTATCTAACGGTTTAAGCAGGAACAAAAGCAACCAATAGATCAAACCCAAATGCAAACCGCTGATGGCAATTACATGCACCACACCTGTGTTACTGTAAGCCTGTACCAAATCCCTGTCCAAATCATCACGGTAGCCGATGAGTAATGCTTCGGCTACACTTGTTTCCTGTTCACCTTTGATATGTTGGCGAAGAGTACGGAGAATATATTCTTTTGTGCGGTACATCCACAACCAGAAAGCAGAAGCCTGTTTTTGGTTCAATAAAATGTATTCGTTTTTCTTCAGGAACAACTGGTGTGTAATGCCATTGAATAAAGCATAGCGTTTGTAATCGAACCCGCCGGGGTTGCCTGCATTTTTAATTTCCTGTAACGGTTTATTGATGGCAATGATATTGCCGTAATCTAAAGAAGGAGGAATACTGTCTTTCTGAAAATAGAGAATGATATTGCCTTTTACTTTGGTTCCTTTTCCGTTTTGCTGAATGGAAATAATTTCAGCAAGTGCTTTGTAGGTTTTTTGTTTTTCACTTAATGGCTCAAGTAAACGGAGTTGAACCATATCACCGGTCTTATAGTGATGGCCAACCCATTGCTGCTGATGATTTACCTGGTTAAGCCATGTAAGCAGGATACCAAAGCCAAGCAGACAAAGGGAAATACAAATGCCGGGAACCCAACTGAAGAAGAATTTCTTTTTTTCAGATGAAATCAAATAGAAAACAAGCAGTGGTAACGCTGCAGCAAAGAAATACACAGCAACCATCCAGTGCAACGAAAAATTCCAGCCTGCTATGATGCCTGCTGCAAAGGGAAGCAGGAGCCGGAGGAAGGGGATGTTTTTCCAGATGGGGATTTGGGGAAGCATACAGTAAAATAGAAAAAATATTTCTTTTACCTACTCCCCCAATAAATTTTTCAAAAAAGCAATCTGCCCCAAATGGTAAATATTATGCTGTATTAATCCATTTAGCAAAAAACGGAAATTGTAAGAACGGCCAGGCACCTGGTCATTTAAGAAAGCGTCAGCTTTTATATTCAGTTCTTTTATGAGTGTGCTATGAATATTTTCAAAATCGTTCATTGCAGTTTCCCAGGTGTGTATTTTAGGATCAATACCCCGCCAGTTCATTGGTATTTCATCCATCACTTCTTTTACTTCAATTCCCTGTACGGTCTTTAAGGTATAATCGGCCCAGGTAATCATGTGATACAATAATTCAATGGCTGCATGTGAGTTTTTGGGATTAATATACACATCGGCCGGGTGTATTTTTTTAAGCATGGGAAGAACTGCATCACCATACCACGGCTGACCATTCAATACTTGTTGCAGATTGTTTATGATGGATTGAATTTCTTTGTGCATCTCTACAAGTTACAAAAACTTATAGTCTTTTTTGATGCTGTGAAAACAGAACGTATAAGTGAGTGACACAACCGGCGATGCCTGGAAGAACCAGGCGCTGGTATCATAAAAACAAAAAAGCTGTTTACTCAACAGCTTTCTCAATAATCTCATCAATCCTATAAATCCCACCTGCCCCGCTAAAGCGGGGTTCAGACAAATTACTTACTCAAATACATACTTCTGTCTTTATACAACTGTCGGAAGTATGGATCACGGAGGTCTTTAATAAAACGGATGGCTTCGCCTGTACTTTTCATTTCGGGGCCCAGCTCTTTGTTTACATTAGGGAACTTATCAAAGCTGAATACCGGTTCTTTAATGGCATAACCGGTGAGTTTTTTTTCATACGTAAAATCTGTGAGCTTGTTTTCACCCAACATGATTTTTGTTGCAATATTCAAATAGGGAATTTGATAAGCTTTTGCAATGAAAGGAGTAGTACGGGATGCTCTCGGGTTGGCTTCAATCACAAACACTTTACCATCTTTAATGGCAAACTGGATGTTGATGAGTCCTTTGATGTTTAACGACTGTGCAATGCGTTTTGCATAATCTTTCATGGTGGTAACAACCAATGGTGTTAAGTTGAACTCAGGTAATACAGCATGGCTGTCGCCACTGTGAATACCTGCCGGTTCAATATGTTCCATTACACCCATTACATGAAAATTTTCACCATCATAAATAGCATCAATCTCTGCTTCCTGGCAACGATCAAGAAAATGGTCAATTAAAATTTTATTACCGGGTAAATGTTTAATTAAACTCAATACACCTTTTTCCAGTTCTTCATCATTCAACACAATCCGCATACGCTGACCACCCAATACATAACTTGGGCGAATCAATACAGGATATCCCACTTCTTTTGCCACTTCAATGGCATCATCTGTATTATAAGCAGTGCCATAGTTTGGATAAGGAATATCAAGTTCTTTCAGCAGATCACTGAAACGGCCACGGTCTTCGGCAATATCCATGCTGTCGAAAGAGGTGCCAATGATACGTATGCCTTTTTCGTGTAAGCGCTTGGAAAGTTTGAGTGCTGTTTGTCCGCCCAGTTGAACGATGACACCGTAAGGTTTTTCCAGTTCAATAATTTCCCAGAGATGTTCCCAGTAAACCGGTTCGAAATAGAGTTTATCAGCCATGTCGAAATCAGTACTCACTGTTTCGGGGTTACAGTTTACCATAATCGCCTCAAAGCCGCATTCTTTAATGGCCAACAGGCCGTGTACACAGCAATAATCAAACTCAATACCCTGACCAATACGGTTGGGGCCGCTGCCGAGAACAATAATTTTTTTGCGTTGAGATGGAATGGATTCGTTGTGAAGGATCGTATTTGCCATTGCGCTGCAAAGGTAAGGGTGCAGCAAAAAAGTTGAGCATTTTTTTGAGCAAAATTTCTATGAGGCCCACCAGCTAACGGTCATGAGTTAAAACGGATTCGCAAGATCAGCTTTTGAGTACAAATAATTACGGGTGACGAATACAGAATTTTTTCCGTTGGATGATTTGAGAAAACTGCCTTTGCCAAGTAAGCGCATGAGCAAAGCGGTGGGGGTGAGGGCAAAGAAAAATAAAATGCTGAGCAGGATGTGGCTGTTGATGAAGCCCAGCACTTTGGCAATCATCATCCAGGTAAGATGAATGAACTCGCCTATCGGGGCAATAACAAAACCAACCACCGACATACCAACAGGTACCATCATCCACTCTTTTCGCAAAAAGAAAAACAGGATACCAAAGCCAATGGCGATAACAAGAAGCGATATATGTTTTTGCTGCCACTTCATATTAAAACAAAGAATAAATAAAAGGTGCTACTGCACTGCTGCCTCCAAAAATGAGCAATGCGCCGAGTAATAACATGAAGATGATGATTGGAGCCAGCCACCATTTTTTACGCACTTTGAGAAAGGCCCACATATCTTTAAGGAATTCGATCATGGTTATAAAGTTAGAATGTCTTTTTTTAATCGGGTTGCATATTTTTCTTCCAGTCTTCTTTTTCCTTCCACACCGGTTGATCTTTTTTGCTGAACAGGTAATTTTCTATTACGAGATAATCCATTTCTGTACGCATGAAACATTGATACGCTTCCTGCGGTGTGCAAACAACCGGTTCTCCACGTACATTGAAACTTGTGTTCACCAGCACGGCACAACCGGTAAGTTGTTTAAATGCTGTAAGCAAATCATGAAAAGGCTTGTTGGTTGATGCGTGCACTGTTTGAATACGTGCCGAGTAATCAATATGTGTGATGGCAGGCAAACTGCTTTTTTGAAAATATAATTTTTGATGGATACTTTGCTGATGATAATTATCCGGCGCCTGGTTTTGCAGTTCATGTTTCACCTGTTGCACAAGAAGCATATAAGGCGAAGCTGTTGTTAAGTCAAAATAATGCTGTGCATCTTCTGCCAGCACAGCAGGAGCAAAAGGACGAAAGCCTTCCCTAAACTTGATCTGCAGATTAAGTTTCTTTTGCATCTCAGGATTCCTGGCATCAGCAAGAATACTGCGGTTGCCCAATGCCCTTGGCCCAAACTCCATTCTTCCCTGGAACCAGCCGATGGCATTGCCTTCGTTCAGGTATCTTGCAATCAATTCATACAAGGCATCACGCTCTTCATATCGTTTAAATTTTGCTTTGAAGGAGTTGGCAGCAGTTTGAATGTCTTCACCCGAAAAAGATGGACCGAGATATGCGCCTTTCATCGTATCCATTTCAGTAACAACTGATCTTTCTTTTTCAAAGTAAATATGATGAGCTGCCAATGCAGCACCAACAGCGCCACCTGCATCACCGCCTGCAGGTTGAATAAAGATTTCATCAAACAAATTTTCATTCTGCAGTTTACCATTGGCAACACAGTTCAATGCCACACCGCCCGATAAACAAATATTTTTGCAACCAGTTAATTCTTTCGCATGCTTTGCAAGTTTTAAAACAATTTCTTCTGTTACCTGCTGAATGGCTAATGCTAAGTTGCAATGTTGTTGCTGTAATTCATCTTCTGCTTTTCTTCGCCTGAACCCAAAGAGTTGTTTGAATGCATCATCTTTTACCATTCGTAAACCCACTGCATAATTGAAATAGTGCTGATCAAGAAATATAGAACCATCTTCAAAAATGGTAACTAATTTGGTTTTGATGATATTGATGAATTCTTTTGTTTGGTTTGATGTTGGATCGCCATAAGGGGCCAGTCCCATCAATTTATATTCACCGCTGTTTACTTTAAAGCCGAGATAATATGTAAAAGCTGAATACAACAATCCCACAGAGTGAGGAAAGTTGAGCTGTTTCAGTATCTCAATATTTTTTCCTTTGCCTTTGCAGATGGTTGTTGTGGCCCATTCGCCAACTCCATCAATAGTAAGAATGGCCGCTTCTTCAAATGGGGATGGATAAAAAGCAGAAGCCGCATGACTGAGATGATGCTCAGGAAACAATAGTTTTAATTTCTTCTTATCATAGGCATGAATCTTTTTTAATTCATCCCTGATGATTTTTTTCAAAAACAATTTTTCATTCAGCCATACCGGCATGGCCATCATGAACGATGCAATTCCTTTTGGTGCAAACGCATAATAGGTTTCGAGTAAACGTTCAAATTTCAGTAAAGGTTTGTCGTAGAATACAACAGTTTCCAAATCATCAATCTTAATACATGCTTCTTTCAAACAATACCCAATTGCCTTGGATGGAAAACCGGCATCATGTTTTTTTCTGCTGAACCGTTCTTCCTGTGCAGCAGCAATAATCTCTCCGTCTTTAATGATGGCAGCGGCAGAATCATGATAAAATGCAGAAATGCCGAGGATGTACATGAATGCAATATTAGTTTTTTTTCACACAGAGTACACGGGGTACACAGAGGAGGTCATTTAATGAATAATCTTCTTTAGCTCAGGGCTTAATAGTTCAGCAACTTTCACCGCTCCTTTTTTATTGAAATGAATAAAGTCGTAGTAATAAGCAGTGTTCTTCGGCATCAACTTCCACAAATCAATCACTGTTGTTTGAGTTTGAAAGGATCGTACAACGTTGTTATATTCTTCCAGCACCTGTTCCTGCAAAAGATTGTTTTTAATATTACCATCAGCAGAATAATATTTCAAATCCATTTTTGTTCCGGTTGCTGAATCAATATAAGCACCATACAATGATGGTTGAGTTAATAAGATGGGCTGTACTCCGTTTGTTTTACAAAGTGTAATAATCTTCTGCAATCTTGTTTGATAACCTGTTAGATAATTCTTTTGTTTTTTCACCTGTTGCTGCATGTAAGCGGGAGCAAGGGATGTATCAGGTAAATGTGTAAAATCAACTTCTTTATGAATCAGTCCTTTTTTATAAGCCAAACGGATTGAATAGAATTGAAAGATGGTAGAACCGATTTCTGTTTTATTCAGTACTGATTTAAAAAATTGTTTGAACGATGTATAATGAATCCTGTTGTCATTCATCAAATCAAAGCTTTCGGGTTTTTCTGTTTCCACATCATTTACGCCTGTTAACAGCAATATATATTTCGGTTTCAGTTTCAGTACATATTCTTTCAGTAAATGCAAATGACCGAAAGTTGAATGACCGTCAATACCTGCATTATTGATCCATAAATTTGGAATGGAATCTTTCAATGACTCACCTAATAAGAAAGGCCAGGTAGTGCTGTCGCTTAAAAACCTGCATTCAGTTGTGCTGCCGCCAATGGTAATGATGGAGTTGAGTTTGGAAATGCTGTTTGATGGTTCCGGCCCACGAAACCCCAATGAATTTCTTGAGTAGTAGATCTGTTTATCTAATTGACCGATCCATTTATTTTGAAACACTGCTTTTTGATTAGCAGGTAATATCAGCTTTCCATGTTTGCTGTATGTTGCGAAGGGATTATAAATCCGCAATACAATTTCACAGAGAACAAGTGCCACAACACAGCCAAACAAAAGTGCTTTCAGATTTTTGATCATTGGGCTGTAAGATAAAAACTGTTTGCCACAAATGAACTGGTGTCTGCTTATCCGCAGGATGACTGTACACCAAATATTTCATGATCTGCAGTCACCTTTCAGGTGAACAGACATCAATAAAAAAGCATGACTTGCGTCATGCCGATTATAATTATTCTGTTGAATTGGTAGTTACAAAAGATCAAATTTGCATTACTGCACCGTCCCCTCTCTACCGGAGAGGGGAATGAGGGGTGAGGTATTTATTCAAACGTACTATAATAATACGGCGTTTTTGCTTCAAACTCTGCACTGCAGGTATCCACCATTTTATAAACTCTTGTAATACCCCATGCTTTCCGCTTTTCATACAGTTCATCTTCTGATGCATCTTCTTTCATAATGCGACAGATCTGCTCATCACCAAAGCCCATACGTTTTGCTTCACGCAATAATTCTTTAGTTATGCTTTGCATATCATGCTTCATCAACTCCCTTTCCATGTTCACAATATCCTGGATCTGGTAAATAAACCACCGATCAATTTTTGTTGCTTCCACAATCGTCTTTACACTCACACCCGCCATCAATGCATCTTTAATACGGAAAATGCGATCCCATTTCGGCACTTTGATATATTCAATCAACTCTTCCGCATGTTTTACACTTTGTCCGTAGTAACCTAACCCAACAGCGTTGTTCTCTAAACTCTGACAGGCTTTTTGAATGGCTTCTGTAAAACTTCTGCCAATGGCCATCACCTCACCTACGCTTTTCATCTGCAAACCCAAACGATCATCAGCGCCTTTGAATTTGTCAAAATTCCAACGGGGCATTTTTACAATCACATAATCCAGCGCCGGTTCAAAGTAGGCAGAAGTAGTTTGTGTGATCTGGTTTTTCAATTCATCCAATGTATAACCAATGGCCAGCTTGGCAGCAACTTTTGCAATGGGATAACCCGTTGCCTTACTTGCCAATGCTGATGAACGGCTAACACGGGGATTAATCTCAACCGTAAAAATTTCTTCTGTTTCCGGGTTCATGGCAAACTGTACGTTACAGCCACCGGCAAAATTGCCGAGGCTACGCATCATCTTAATAGCCATGTTCCGCATGTTCTGGAAAGCCGTATCGCTGAGTGTCATGGCAGGAGCAACGGTAATGCTGTCGCCGGTGTGCACACCCATCGGGTCAAAGTTTTCTACCGTACAAATAATTACCACATTATCATTCTTATCACGTAATAATTCCAGTTCAAATTCTTTCCAGCCCAGTAATGCTTTTTCAACCAATACTTCATGCATGGGACTTGCCTTCAAACCCCTATCCAACGCAGCATCCAATTCATCTTTGTGAAATACAATACTACCACCGCTTCCGCCCAATGTAAAGGATGGACGGATCACCAACGGAATCCCAATCTCCTGCGCAAACTCTTTTCCTTCCAGCATGGAGTTGGCAACCTTACTTTGAGCCACACCAATGCCGATGCGGATCATCAGCTGGCGGAATTTCTCCCTGTCTTCGGCCATATCAATGGCTTTTACATCCACACCAATCATCTTCACATTATATTTTTCCCAAATGCCCAATTCGTCAGCTTCTTTACAAAGGTTCAGCGCTGTTTGTCCGCCCATGGTAGGCAACACGGCATCAATTTGGGCATTCGTTTCCAGTATCTGTTCAATACTTTCAATGGTAAGCGGTAACAAATAAACACGGTCGGCCATCATGGGGTCAGTCATGATGGTAGCGGGGTTGCTGTTAATGAGGATTACTTCAATTCCTTCTTCACGCAGGCTGCGGGCTGCTTGCGAACCTGCATAATCAAACTCACAGGCCTGGCCAATTACAATAGGGCCGCTGCCTACAATGAGCACACTCTTTATTGAATTATCTTTTGGCATGGAGGAGAATTTGGCTGCAAAAGTATTGGATTGAGCGCAATGAAGGGGTGAAAATTTTACATCAGGTATAAAGATTTTTTCAAGACAATTATGTAACGGGCGTTAGTAACTTTGTGCAGCTGCATTGGCGTCGCTCCGTTTATCATTTGTAACTCTGTTCAGCAGTATAACCACTATGACACAAAGTCGCTGAGTTTATGGAGTTATCTTTCTGTCTTTGTGCCTTTGTGGCCTGCTTTCTTTCATCTTCATTATTTTTGCCACATGCTGAAGCACTTTTTTATTTCCTGTTTTTCTTTTTTCTTTTTTCATTCCGCATCTGCTCAACTTTTTCCCGTTAAAAATTATCCAAAAGGTTATTTCCGTAATCCCCAGAACATCCCCATCAAGCTCAACGCCAATTATGGTGAAATGCGCCCCAATCATTTTCACATGGGGCTTGATTTCAGCACACTCAAAAAAGAAAACCTTCCTCAATATGCTGTAGCCGATGGTTATATTGGTAAAGTAAAAATTGAAGCAGGTGGTTTTGGTAATGCCATTTACATCAATCATCCAAATGGTTTTACTTCTTTATATGCTCACCTCAATGCATTTTATCCTGCGTTACAGCAATGGGTGATTGAACAACAGTACACAGCACAAAGCTGGAAAATAGAACTCAATATTCCACCCAATTTATTTCCGGTGAAGAAAGGACAGTTCATTGCATACAGTGGAAACACCGGTGGCTCACAGGGGCCGCACCTTCATTTTGAAATAAGAAAAACAAGTGATGAAGCCTGTTTAAATCCGTTGCTGTTTGATTTTAATATGTACGATGTTACTCCGCCCGATCTGAAACGGTTAGCGGTGTATGATCGTAATCAAAGTACTTATGAGCAGGTTCCTAAAACCTCTGCCCTGGTGAAAGCCGCAGGAGGTTATACCATTCCGGGAGGAACAATAACTGTAAACAGCAACCGTATCAGTTTTGCCATTGTTGCAACAGATCGGTTAACCGGAGTTCCCAATCCAAATGGTATTTATGAAGCCGTTGTTTATGTGGATGATGAACCCGTAAGCGGTTTTCAGGTTGATGATATTGATTATCTGCAAACCCGTTATCTCAATGCGCATGCCGATTATAAAATCAAAACAGGCGGCGGTCCTTACTATCAACACATCACGCCATTGCCCGGTGATCGTTTAAAAATATATCAAAAATGGAAGGATGATGGAATGGTATTGTTGAATGATACAGCGGTACACCCAATTAAAATTGCTGTAAAGGATGCAAATGGAAATACATCTGTACTTCAGTTTAAAATAAAAAGAGCAGCTACTGTTGCAGCGCCTGCAAATTATCAGCACGACAGCAGGTATATGCTGCCCAACCAGATCAATGTATTTGAGCGGGATGACATTCAACTCATCACCAGTGAAAAAAGTTTGTACGATGCCATCCGGTTTGTTTACAATTATAAAACCAGTGCAACAGCTTATTCAAATATTCATGTGTTGCACAGTCCTTTTATTCCGGTGCATGATTCCATGTATGTACGCATCAGGCCCAACAAAACAATTCCTGTTGAATTGCAGAACAGGATCATCATGGTAAAAACAGCAAGAGGAAAAACGGATGTGATGAAAACTACGGTGGCCAAAGGCTGGCACGAAGCAAAGTTCAGGGAGTTTGGTGAGTTTCGTTTGGAAGCAGATACCTTGCCCCCTACCATTGCAGTTATAGGAGTTAAAGAAGGCGGTGTGTTAACTGCAGGTGGAAGAATTACCTGTGTTGTAAATGATAACTGGAAAGAAATAAAAAACTTCAAGGCTGAGTTGGATGGTGCATGGCTACGTTTTGTACAGCGTGGAAATGGTTTTACATATTGGGTTGATGAACATTGCCCGGCAGGTGAACATGAGTTGATGATACATGCAGAAGATGAAGCGGGCAATGTAATAGAGAGAATAATCAGGTTTACAAGAAAGTAGTTTACACGAATTACACGAATGAATAATACGAATTATCACAAACATTTTTTCTGTGTTTCTGTGTGGCCAGAGGCAACTTTCAAATCGGGTTAAATCCGAACAAATCAGTGTCATCAGCGTTTCTATTAAATAATAAGATATGGCTTCAATTAAAAAAATTCCGTTTAAAAATTATGTAAGCAAATTAAAAGCCGGTGATAAAGCTCCTGCTTTTAAAGGAGTTGACCAGGATGGGAAGAAAATTTCATCAGCAGAGTACAAAGGGAAAAAGATCATTCTTTATTTCTATCCGCAGGATGATACACTCAGTTGCACAGCACAGGCCTGCAACCTGCGGGATCATTTTTCTGAACTGAAAAAGCTTGGCTTTGAAATTATTGGTGTAAGTGAAGATGGGATTGCAAAACATAAAAAGTTTGAAACAAAATACAGTCTGCCATTTCGCTTAATAGCCGATGAGAAGCATGAAGTAATTGATGCGTATGATGTGTGGGGCAAAAAGCAATTCATGGGTAAAATTTATGATGGATTGTTACGCACTACGTTTATCATTAATGAAAAAGGGATGATTGACAGTATCATTCTGCGGCCCAATACAAAAAAACATACACAGCAAATTCTTGATCTGTTGAAATAAGACGGACAAATAGCCGTTATCAGAAGTGCATGAGTATTCGTTAATGTACATTCATTTGTTGTTTTCAAATCTGAATAAAGAACTATGCAAAAATTGTATTTTCTGTCAATGCTGCTTTTATCAATGTTGTTGTTCAATGCCTGCAAAAAAGAGAAGGGGGACATTCCTGTTGTTTGTACAACCGGTTTCTCAGCAACAGTATCACTCATTGTTCAAACAAACTGTGCATTCAGCAGCGGCTGTCATGGAAGCGGCAGTACAAATACCGGAGGGCCATTTACCAGTTACAGTTTAATTGCTGCCAAAAAAGATCAGATCAAAGCACAGGTGGAAGCAGGTATTATGCCACAGGGCGGAAGTTTGTCAGCTACAGATAAAACAGCATTGATCAGTTGGATCAATTGTGGTGCACCCAATAATTAAGTTCCTGTTGTTCGTCCCGTTCAGACAGTAAAAATTCCTGTTCAGGCTTTTTTTTATACTGCCGATCTTGCAGGGTCATAACTTACAATTAAAAATAAACGCATGAAAGGATTTATAGCAGCCCTCTTTATTTTTTCTATTGTAAGTTTTCTAAGCTGCACTAAAACAAATACGGGAACAGGAAATGGTGGCAACACTTCATTTGTTCCCAATTGTAATGGAGCTGCAACCGGTTTTTCAGCAAATGTATTTCCCATTTTTCAATCTGTATGCGGGCAGAGCAATTGTCATAATACAGGTTCAGTGAACGGACCGGGCCCACTTACTAACCATGCTCAGATAAGTGCAGCCACATCAAATATAAGAGCTGCAATCATAAGTGGTATAATGCCCAAAAACACAACGTTAACGGCTGCCCAAAAAAATTCAATCATCTGTTGGATAGACGCAGGTGCTGCCAATAATTAATACCATCTTGATTTACGAAATAGCGCAAGGCGCTATGAGAAAATCTTAGATGGTATCCCGCCTTTCGGGACAGGTTATGCCGACAAAAAAACTGTTGGACTATTTTACTCTTCATTCGGTATAACAGATTATAAAAACAGCCTATTCATTCAGAGTGCATCTTTGCGGTGCACTTTTTTTATAATGATGAACATCCGCATTAAAGAAAAATCTTTTCTGGCTTTACTGGCAGCAAAAAAACTCAAAGCTGATAAAGTGGCGATGGTGATTGGTACAACCATACATCTGCACAATACTTCTAAAGAAGATTTTTTAAAAGATCAACGTTGGTATAAGCATGAACTGGTACATATTGAGCAATACAAAAGACACGGGCGGTTAAAATTTCTTACACTGTATTTATGGTACAGCATCAAATACGGTTAGTACAATAATCCGTTTGAAGTGGAGGCGAGGGAAGGAGAGAAATGATTTTATTCATCCTCCTCTTTTGGTAAAACTTCCCCTTTTTTGAGTGCTTCAATTTTTGGAACAAGCCAATCTCCGCTTAATCCGGTTGATTTATATTCTACAAGTGCTGCCTCATAAGTTATTATGGCTTCCTCCCGTTTATTTAAAGACACTAATATTTTAGCTTTATTTTCAAGAAGGTTTGCATTTGCATTTAATTCTATGGCTTTGTTCATCCAGGTTAAAATCTTTTCAAGTTTTACTGTGTCTTTACAATTGTAATAAATATAATTGGCAAGTTCCCTGAGTTCATTTGAAACGGTGGCAGCGGCGGGTGTAAAACTAAACTGTGTTCTTTGAACCTTTGTTACACCTGCTTTTATTGAATCAGCAGGTGGCGGCTCAACCCTTCCAAATATTTTTGCTTTTAAAATGCTGTCTCTTCTTAGTAAAGAATCTTTCGTCGGTTTCATCAAATATATGTCAGCATAAAAGTTGCAAAAAACGTAAAGCCACGAAGAATCTCTTATGCCATTATAATAATAGATCATTTGCTTGTCCCTTTCTTTTCTTCCTGCTTCCCTATTGGGAAGATAGGTGTTGTAGGTAAAGTTAGCCACACGGTTTGCGTATAAAGCATTTTTCTCTTTTATAGCCTTTACTCTTGAATGAAATATTATTGCTTGGTTGATTCTAACTCTTTCTGTATTTGGAAGTGACATCCAGCATGTGTTGAAGAGAGTTCTCTCGCTTCTCATAATGCTGTCGGCAAAAGAATCAATCATTGGAGCCGTATTTGCCAGGAATAAAATATTCTCTTTTTTAGTGAGGCTGTCTTTTGGCAGTGAGGTAAGATAATCGTTAACTAAAGTATCTGCTCTGAAGCCATGATTGATTTTTGCCAATATGAAAGATCGTAGAAAACCATATTCTCTTTCACCGTTATTATATCTTTTTTCAAAAACACCAAGCTGTGCCAGGCCCTTCTTTTTTTGCTGTACTCTTTTGATTTCTGCGATATACATTTCACCGGAAGACGTTGTTTGGGCATATTTATGCAAAAGTTGCCCTGATGCGTCAAAAAATAAAGTGCCAAAAGCGAGTGTGTATTTTTTTGAAAGAGTCTTCCAGTCTTCACTATCCGGTTTATACCAAACACTGATAAATGATTTTTCAACAATTTCCTGTACGCCTTGTGAACTCAATCCTTTTTTGCCTACTTCATTACACTGCATGCACGACGGGCTTTCAAGTTGAACTAATAAAAGCTTCTTCTTCTTTTTTGCTTTCAACAGCGCTTTCTGAAAACTTAATGATTCAAAATAATCTTGCCCAACAACAGTTGTAAATGAAAGAAAAGTGAGGAATAATAATGATGCGATCTTTTTCATGGTAAAACGAATATAAAAAAGGAGTTTCATTTTTGGAACTCCTTTATCGGTTAGTAATAAATAAAATTGATTCCTTACTGTCCCTGTGCCAAACTGTACGCTTTTTTATCGCCCCACATATTCAGTAATTCAAACGAACAGATTTTAAAATTTCCACTCATACTCACATAAAGACCAATTACATCCTGTTGATTCAACGGGTAATCTTCAATACTTTCAAAACGCACATTGTACTGGTTTACAAGATTGGTATAAAGAGAACCTGTTGGCCAAACCTGGGTACCACGGTTGCTGATATTTACCAGTTTAAATTTAACACCTGCATGGCGCTCACATTTTACAGCAATTTCATTGGGCTGCTCTTCACTTTCAATAAACAGATCTACACCAACAATGGTTTCCTGTTCACCTTCATGCGAAACCATCATGGAATGAAAATCTAATTTTAATGGTGTAGGTGTGCCGGGCTTGTTGGGAATAATTTCTTTTGCTCCCACTTTTGGCTTTTTGCCAAAGTTGCTGATAATAGCATCCGCAAATTGTGTTGTATTCACTGCCGGAATTGCTTTATCACCAAAGTCGCCGGTATGAATACCACTTTCCAAAGTATATAACAATGCGTTTTCAATAATATCTGCATTCTCCGTTAATCCCACATGGCGCAGCATGGCAAAGCCGCTCAGTAACAGGGCAGTGGGGTTGGCAATATTTTTTCCTGCAATATCGGGTGCTGTACCATGCACTGCTTCAAATATGGCAATATGATCACCAATGTTGGCGCTGGGGGCAAACCCCAACCCGCCAACCAATCCTGCACAAAGATCACTCACTATATCACCCTGCAAATTGGTAAGCACCACCACATCAAACAAATCAGGTCTTGTAACCAGCTTCATGCAGAGGTCATCTACAATAATATCATCTGCTTTCAGTTCAGGATATTCTTTGGCTACTTCATAAAAACATTCCAGGAACAAGCCATCTGTAATTTTCATGATGTTTGCTTTGTGGCCGCATGTAATTCGTTTGGCTTTTTCCTGGCGTGCCATTTCAAATGCATAGCGTATTACCTGCATACTGCCGGGGCGTGTAATAAAACGACGGCTTAATGCTACATCATGGGTAAGCATGTGTTCAATGCCTCCGTAAGTATCTTCAATATTTTCTCTTACTACAGTAATATCTATGGGAATACCAGCCTTACTGAAAACAGTATCAACCCCATGCAATGTTTTAAAAGCTCTTTTATTGGCAAACGTGTTCCATGTTTTGCGTGCAGTTACATTAATGCTTTTAACGCCTTTTCCTTTGGGGGTTTCCATGGGGCCTTTGAACAACAAGCCAAGTGTTTCAATACTTTGTTTGGCTTCAGGCGTCATTCCATTGTTGAACCCTTTATCAAACACCCATTTGCCCATATCTACAAATTCATACGCAAGGGGAACATTATTGGCTTTAAATATCTTCAACACCGCTTCCATGATTTCAGGACCTATTCCATCTCCTTTAGCAACTGCAATTTTCATTGTATGTTTTTTTTTGAAGTGCCGCAAAGGTAAGGTTCGTAAGCGTTTGAAGGAAAGAGAAAGATGTTGAACAACTTTTTTATGTGATGATCCATTCCACCTCTCCAAAATCAAAACATTCTTCTGCATCAACACCCGTTACCAATTGCCCCTGTTCATTTACAGATCTGATCCTGGTTTCAAAACTCCGGTTACCCTTTTTAAGCAAAACAGTTTGGCCGAGTTTATACAATTGTTGATTGTATTGTGAATAGAAAGGAGAAAAACCATTGTTCTGCAGATTCTCTATTGAAGCCAGCAGATCGGTATGTATTTCTTCAGCCAGTTGTTTTACATCGCTTTCTTTTCCCGAAATCTGTTTAATGGATACCGGATTTTGCAACTGTGAGAAATGGGTTTGATTCACATTGATTCCAATTCCTATTACCGCCCATTGCCATTGTGTGCCACGAAAAACATTTTCAATGAGGATGCCTCCTGTCTTTCTGTCACGCCAGTACAGATCATTGGGCCATTTGATCTTTGCTTCATCACCTATCTTTTTTTCCAGTACGTTGCGGACAGAAACTGCAGTTGTTGCCAGCAACTGAAAAGCCTGTGCCGGTAACAGGAAATGCGGTTGAACAATAATTGAGAAGCTTACATTGGCACCGGGTATGGTTTCCCAAACCTTGCCCCTTTGTCCCCTGCCCTTGGTTTGATGATGCGTAAACACAACACTTCCATGCTGTGCCACTCCTTCATGTACAAGTGCCATGGCATAGTTGTTGGTGCTTTCCACCGTGTCCAGCTCAATCCAGTGGGTATCTGATTTTTTAAGAGGCAAGGTTGATGAAGATTGTTTAATTTTGGACAAAATAAGAAATGCAAAAATGCTTCTATAAAGCGGCATAGCAAAAAACAGATTTATTCATTAAACAAACAAGCGATTGACTACACTATCCCTGTTAACTTCCCGGAGCAAAGAAACCAAGGCAATTCCCCGCATTAACCGAAACAGCAAATTATTTAAATCCATCCTCAAAGCAATACAGGAAAAAAAGGGTGAGAACATCGTTAGCCTCGACCTGCGTAAGATACCGGAAGCTGTTTCTGATTTCTTTATCATTTGCGAAGCTACCAGCTCTATTCAGGTAAGGGCAATTGCTAATAATATTGAACACCTGGTAAAAGAAAATTGCGGAGAAATGCCCTACCGGCATGAAGGGATGAGTGCTTTGCAATGGGTGCTGGTTGATTATGTGAATGTGGTAGTTCATATTTTTCAGCCCGAAACCAGGAAGTTTTACCGCCTCGAAGAAATGTGGAACGATGCTGACGGCATTGATCACGAATGATTTTTAAACCCTTTAAAAGTTGCAGAAAAAAGTTAATAAAATCTGCCTGCAGCTTTTAACCACAATTTTTAACACTTTCAGAAATCCTGCAAAAACGGGAATAAAAACAACAAGATGAGTTTGAACCAAGGAAGTAATCCAGAAAACAGCGGCGACAGAAAAGAACCCCGCAAAACATTTAAGTTTAATATTTACTGGCTATATGCATTGATTGCTGCCGTATTGATTGGCTTTAACCTGTTTCGTGGATTGGCGCCCGATGCGCTGCCCACATCCCGTGAAGTATTCATAGAAAATATGCTGAAAAAAGGATATGTTGAAAGCTATGTGGTGGTGAAAAATAAGGCAGCAGTTAGAGTAACACTGAAAGAAAATGCTTTCAATGATTCCTATATTAAAAAGCAGGTTGAAGACAGCCGTTTAAAAATTGATCCCAAAAAAGGCCCCCACTTCCAGTTCAAAGTAACAGATGTAAGAAACTTTGATGAGCAGATGGAAGAGTTCTTTAAAAATAATCCAACTATTGTACGACCCATTTCCGATGCAACAGATGAAGAAAACTGGTTAAGCCCTTTGATCAGCTTATTGCTGCCAATACTTGTACTGGTTGGTTTATGGATATTACTGATGCGTAAGATGAACAGCGGCGGTGGTGCAGGCCCCGGCGGTGGCGGCATCTTCAACATTGGTAAATCAAAAGCACAGTTGTTTGAAAAAGGAACGAAAGTAAATGTTACGTTCCAGGATGTGGCAGGACTGGATGAAGCAAAAGTGGAAGTAATGGAGATTGTTGATTTTCTGAAACAGCCCAAAAAATATACAGCGCTTGGCGGTAAAATTCCAAAAGGTGCATTGCTCATAGGCCCTCCGGGGACAGGTAAAACCTTGCTGGCAAAAGCAATGGCTGGTGAAGCACAGGTTCCTTTCTTCAGCATCAGCGGTTCTGATTTTGTTGAAATGTTTGTAGGTGTGGGTGCAAGCCGGGTAAGAGATTTATTTAAGCAGGCAAGAGAAAAAGCTCCCTGTATTATTTTTATAGATGAGATTGATGCCATTGGCCGTGCCCGTGGGCGCAATGCCATTGTAAGCAACGATGAACGTGAAAATACATTAAATCAGTTGCTGGTTGAAATGGATGGTTTTGGTGGCGATACCGGCATCATCATTCTTGCTGCAACCAACCGTCCCGATGTTTTGGATCCGGCTTTATTACGTCCCGGTCGTTTTGATCGGCAGATCTCTATTGATCGTCCTGATGTGAAAGGCCGTGAACAGATATTTAAAGTGCATTTGAAACCCATTAAAATTTCTGAAACACTTGACATACATAAACTGGCTGAACAAACTCCCGGTTTTGCCGGCGCTGATATTGCCAACGTTTGTAACGAAGCCGCATTGATTGCCGCAAGAAAAGGAAAACCTGCCGTTGACATGAGTGATTTCCAGGATGCCATTGACCGTGTAATTGGCGGATTGGAGAAAAAGAACAAACTCATCAGCCCCGAAGAAAAAGAAATCATTGCTTATCATGAAGCAGGTCATGCTATCTGCGGTTGGTATTTGGAACATGCCTACCCGTTATTGAAAGTAACCATTGTGCCAAGAGGGACAGCGGCATTGGGTTATGCGCAGTACACACCTAAAGAACAGTATCTCTATAACATTGAGCAATTGAATGATCAGATATGTATGACACTTGGCGGAAGGGCCAGTGAAGATATTTTCTTTGGCAAAATTTCAACCGGTGCAAGTAATGATCTGCAGCAAATCACAAGAATTGCATATTCAATGATCACCGTTTACGGAATGAATGATAAGCTGGGAAATATCAGCTACTATGATCCAAACCAGGAACAAACATTTACCAAGCCGTACAGTGAAAAAACAGCAGAGATGATTGACAATGAAGTACGCAAGTTGATTGATGAAGCCTATATCAGAACAAAGGCATTGCTGAATGAAAAAAGAGGTGATGTAGAAAAGCTGGCTAAGGAATTACTGGAAAAAGAAGTATTGTTCCAGAGTGATGTGGAAGCATTGATTGGTAAGCGCCCGTTTGAACATAAGAAATTGCTGGATGAAGATAACGTACCGGTTACACATGCAGCAAATGTTGATAAAGAAGGCCGTGAATTAAGTCAAACAACATAACGATGGGTATTTCTTCTTCAAAAGAAAATATTCTGAAAAAAATAAGACAGGCACTGAGCAACCAGGTGCCTGTTCCTTTTCCGCACAGTGAAGGTAACAGCAGTGTGTTTCAGCCGCCTGCTGATGATTTGGCTGTTCAGTTTGCACAGGAATTTACCAAACTGCAGGGTAAGTTTATTTTTTGTGCCAATGAAAAAGATATGGCAGAACAATTGCTTGAATTATCTGCTGTACGGAAATGGGATAAGATCGTTTGCAGGGAAAAGAAACTGCAAACAATTTTGCATCAAAATAAATTTCCTGTTTCCTTTCATGAGCACTTGTCTGATTGTGATGTAAGTTTCACCACCTGTGAGTTATTAGTAAGCCGAACCGGAACAATGGTACTGAGCACAGCCAATGAAAGCGGTCGTACCACAAGTGTTTACGCTCCTGTACATGTTTGCATTGCTTACAGCAATCAGTTGCTGTACGATCTCAAAGATGCCTTGCAATTACTCCGGGAAAAATACAGCGGAAAGCTTCCCTCTTTCATCACATTTGCTACGGGCCCCAGCCGCACAGCCGATATTGAAAAAACATTGGTGGTAGGTGTTCATGGCCCTAAAGAAGTTTTTGTTTTCCTGGTTGAGTCATCTTCCTGAATTTAAATGAAGGATTCTTTTTTTTCTACATCATCTGCATTGTAACTTTAAGGCATGAAAAATGAAAACCTGTTTTTATTTGTTTATGGAACGTTGAGGCGGGGGTTTCATAATCCTGCCTTTCAATATATAAGCCCCTACTTTACATACCAAGCCGATGGAAAAGTAAACGGCAGGTTGTATGATATGGGCGATTATCCTGCTGCCATTCCAACTGCAGGTGATCATTTTATTATTGGTGAATTGTACAAAGGCAATTCACAGGACGAGTTTAACTGGGCCATCAGCCAGTTAGATGATTATGAAGGTGTGCATCCCGAAGAAGGCGAGCAGCAGTTGTATGAAAGAGTATTAACAACCGTGTTTGCAAATGATAAGGAATACACCGCATGGATCTATTGGTATAAAGGCGATATAAACGGAAAGCCTTTGGTAGAAAGCGGTGATGTGATGGAGTACTTTAAAATGAAGAATCAATAGGGCATAAAAGAATTAATTAACTTTATAAACAGGCGACAGTATAAAAATCAGTTTATGAGTGATATTCTGGAAATATTAAAAAAAGAAAAGAATAAACTGCAACAAAAATATTTTGTTGATTCCCTGGCTTTATTTGGAAGTTATAGCAGGGGAGACAACAAAAAAAACAGTGATGTAGATATATTGGTAAGTTTTTCTAAACCCGTTGGCATGGAGTTTTTATACCTTGCTAATGAACTGGAAGACCTGTTAGGTAAGAAAGTAGATTTGGTTTCCAAAAATGCCATCAAAGCTCCTTATTATAAATTTATCGAGAAAGACTTAAAGTATGTCTGAAAGAAGCGATTATTTGCTGATTGCTGATATTCTTTCCAGTATTGAAAAGATTCAAGCTTATTTAGATAGCCTCACAATGGATCAATTCTTTTCTGATAACAAAACTCAGGACGCTGTATCCAGAAACTATGAAATAATCGGAGAAGCAACTGCAAGATTATCCCCGGGGTTTAAAAAAAAATACACCCAAGTTAACTGGCGGGTTGTAAAAGATTTCAGAAATAAATTAATTCACGATTATTTTGGAGTTGATTTCAGCACTGTTTGGATTATTTCAAAAGAAGAATTACCCGTTCTTAAAGAAAAAATAAAATCACTGATTCAGGAAATTAATCAATCTGCAACAGAGTAATGGACATCTCTCCCCTCAAAAAAATTTACTTCCTTTCCGATTTTCATTTGGGCGCTCCCAATTATGAACAAAGCCTTGTTCGTGAAAAAAAAATTGTTCAGTTCCTGGATGAAATAAAAAATAATGCGTCGGTAATTTTTCTTGTGGGTGATATGTTTGATTTCTGGTATGAGTACAGAAAGGTTGTGCCAAAAGGTTATGTACGGCTGCTGGGTAAATTGGCTGAGATAACAGATGCAGGTATTCCGGTTTATTTTTTTGCAGGCAATCATGATATGTGGATGAAAGATTATCTGAAAACAGAATTGAATATTACTGTTTACTTAGAGCCGCAGGAATTTACATTCAACAATAAAAAATTTTTAGTTGGACATGGTGATGGATTGGGGCCCGGCGATCATGGATATAAAATGCTGAAGAAGATTTTCCGAAACCCCGTTTGCCAATGGTTGTTTGGAATTCTTCCTCCGTATATGGGAATGGGATTGGCCAATTTTTTATCACGCCGCAGCCGTGCACAAACTGGCGCAACGGAAGAAACTTTTTTAGGCGAAGACAATGAATGGCTCATTGTTTACAGCAAAGAAATATTGCAGAAAAACTTTTATGACTTTTTTGTGTTTGGTCACCGGCACCTGCCTATTGATTTTCAACTGACAGATGGGAGTCGTTATATTAATCTCGGCGATTGGATACGATACTTCAGCTATGCATCGTTTGATGGAGAACAATTGGAACTGAAATACTATAAGGATTGAGAATCATTGTATCTATATTAATTACATTCACTGCTTTTGTTTCAACTGCACAGGATTCTGTTTTTACACAGGCAAAAAGTATGGAAGACGGATATATTGATTTTACCGTTGATAACCTGGGCAACTATTACCTGCTCTCAAAAAACAATCAACTGAAAAAAATCAATGCCAACGGCGATTCATTGGGAGTGTTTAATGATGTGCGCCGCTATGGAAAGCTGTACTCCATTGACGCAACCAATCCGCTGAAAGTATTATTATACTACAAAACCTTTTCTACAGTTGTTGTGCTTGATCGTTTTTTAAATGTGGTGAATACCATTGATCTGCGTAAGCAGAATATTTTCCAGGTAAAAGCAATTGCACAGAGTTATGATAACAATATATGGTTGTATGATGAGCAGAACAATAAGCTGAAAAAAATTGGTGAAGATGGAAAAGTACTGAGTGAAACGGTTGACTTCCGAATCATCTTTGATGAAACGCCATCGCCCACACAAATTTTTAACCAGGATGGATTTGTATATCTGTACGATCCGGAAAAAGGGATTTATGTGTTTGATATTTACGGGTCCTTCAAAACAAAAATTTCTTACCTGGGTCTTACCGATCTTTCAATTTTTGGAAAAACAATTGTTGGATTGGAAAAACAACAGATGGTTGCTTATACCACCGGAACATTAACGGCCAATAAATTACAACTTCCTGCTTTAGTTGCCGAAAGGCAGAAAACAGTGATACGTCCCGGTCATTTATATGTTCTTCAGAACGGGTGTGTTTTACATTTCACATTTTAATCAGTACTTACAAAGCGCTTAGCTATATTTTTGCAGCATGTCTGAATTTTTAAACAGAATTTTTCTTGATAACCCTCTCAGCAGTTATTTATGGATAGCAATAATACTGCTTGCAATGTTTTTATTGAAAGGAATCATCTCCAGGTTTTTATGCGGATTACTTTACCTGTTATTCCCGAAAGCAAAAAAATACGTAAGCCGTGGACAATTTATTGCACTGGTGCTTATGCCGGTGGAATGGGTGATTGTGCTCACAGTTGTAGTTTTTTCATTGCACAAACTGAAGTTCCCGTCTTTATTGGAGGCAGAATTATATAAAATAAGTACAAAAGAAGTTGCAGATGCCATTGGAAAAACAATACTGATTGTTTTCTTTATCCGTTTAATGGTCAGGCTGATTGATTTTCTTGCGTTGATCTTTGAAGCAAAAGCCAATCAAACCCCCGACCAGAGCGATAATCAACTGGTGGTTTTTTTTAAAGACTTTTTTAAAGTGATTGTTAACATTCTGGGGGTGCTGCTCATCATCAGGTTTGTGTTCAATTTCAATATCTCCAATCTTATAACAGGTCTCAGCATTGTAACCGCAGCCATTGCTCTTGCAACAAGGGAAAGTTTAGAAAACCTGATTGCCTCTTTCATCATTTTTTTTGATAAACCGTTTACACTGGGCGACCTGGTGAAAGTAGAAAGCATCACGGGTACCGTTGAGAAGATTGGATTGCGAAGCACACGTATCAGAACCGATCAGAAAACATATATCACTGTTCCCAATAAAAAAATGGTGGATAGTATTCTTGATAATCTTTCACTCAGAACGCAACGCAAAACAGAAATAAAATTAGAACTGAGCGTGCAAACACAGGCCGGGCAACTGTTGCAGCTTACACAAAAAGCCGGGCAGTTATTACAGCAGCATGAAATGATTCAGCAGGGAAATGTGTTTGTAACGGAGATAGGGCTGAAATCAATTACGGTACAGTTGGATTATTTTACAAATGTAATTGAGGTCAATAGTTTCCAGGAATTAAAACAAACCATCAACCTGGAGTTGCTGAATATTTTGAAAAGTCTTGAAGTTGAATTGGCAGGAAGAGAAATTGTATAAGTCTGGTCAATCAATGAAGAAAATTTATACCTAATCTGAGGCCTACCAATAATCCACCTGTTGGATAGTAATTGGCAAGCAGTTCTGTTGAAAGGAGTTTTTTCTTTCCTCCAAAATTATATCCCGGTCCAACTTGTATGTTTGGAACAAAACCAAGTACATCATCCCCTGGCAGTCTCATAATTGCTGCGCCACCGCTGCCAAAAAAGTAAAAGTTTTGTGTATGCTGATATTTATATACAAGCTGAAAATTTATGCCGCCGCCTTCAGGCGATGCCCAGTAGGATTCTCTTTTATCACCTGAAATTTTCACTGTTCCAAGTTCAGATCCAAAAAAATGATGTGGTGAAACTTTGAAAAGTAATCGTAAATACCCCCCATACGCTATCTTATTTTGTTCAAATGCAATTACAACCGGAGAGAACATGCCGCCACCATTAATCTGAACTGCTTTTTCTTTTATTTGTGCAGAACAGGCAATTACTGAGCAAAGAAACAAAACGAAACAGCAGTGATATTTAGCCATAGAATAAAGTTATAAGTTTCATTTCACTTTCGCCAGCACTTCAGCCAGCTCCTGATCATACACACCGTACTTTCCAAACTCCTCTACACGGCCAATTTCTTTTCCGTTTTTCATTACAAGAATGGTTGGCGCTTTTGTAACAGCCAATGCTTCACTTAAACAGCCCAGCGTTTGTTTTTTCCGGTCAATACCAATAATGGTGTAACGATTGGGCGAAAAATTCACCTGGTCGAGTAACTTAAGTAACTGCGGTAATACAATATGCGAATCTTCGCACCAGGTGCCAATAAATATCAGCAGTTGAATACTGTCTTTTACCGGAATTAAATTGGCTACGCAGGTTGCATTGGGTTTATACCAGCTGATATCATTCTTCATCCATGCAAACGCAGTATCATTTTGCAATACCTCACGGTTCAGTATTCCCTTTAATGTTTTTAATCCGTTTTTGGGGTCTTTTGAAACTTCGTATTGTACCTGTGAAAACGAAAGTTGTGATGCAAGGAGTGCAATCAAAAGGGTACTCAAATATTTTATCACTTCAGAGGTCTGCTTTTATAGTTAATAAAAATGATTTTAACTGTTGCAGGCTTTGAACAAGTTCAAACCGTACTTCAGCTTCTTCTTTATGCTTTTTCAAATAATCTTTTGCCGCTTCAATTGTGTATTTCTTAAAACGAAGCAGGTAATAGATCAAATGAATTTTTTTTATAGCAGCTACATTGTAAAACCGGTCGCCTTTTTTATTTTTTCTTGGCTTAATCATCGTAAACTCTGTTTCCCAATAACGTAAGGAAGAAGGGTTGAGATTAAAAAGTTCACCAACTTCACCAATGCTGTAATATAATTTCCGGTTCAGTATTTCATCACCCGGCAACTCCATCAAATCAGCTTCATTCCCCATTTCTTTTAAACTCTTGCGTCCTCTTTTTTGTTTGGGCTTTGGAGGTTTGTTCAATGGCTTACGTCCACGCTTGCCGGGTGCAGGTTTGAGCGTTTCATCAAACTCAAATGATATTTGTGATGGTGTTGCCAGCGTTGTAAGTTTCAACAAAAGTAATATTTTAGCCGATAGTTGATCGTGTTGAATAAAGACTCATGGTTTCCAGCTATTCTTGGCTCATCAATCAAAACTCTGGTTACCTGTTGCAGCCATTTTCAGCATCCGGTCAAACTGTTCAGGCGTAAGATCATTATAAAAAAAATAAACAGGATCAACGGCATTTCCGTTTTTATGCACTTCATAATGCAAATGCGGCCCAGTACTTTTTCCGGTGCTTCCTACCCAGCCTATCACTTCGCCACGATGAATTTTTTGCCCGGCCCTTGCTTTAATACGTACCAAATGCCCATATAAAGTTTCATATCTGTATCCATGATCAATCACTACATGATTTCCATAACCATTGCCGGTATTGCCTGCAAGTTCCACCACACCATCGGCAGTTGCGTAAACAGGTGTTCCCTGAGGCGCTGCAAAATCAAGTCCGGCGTGCATCTTGGTTGTTTTGTAAACGGGATCAATGCGGTAACCAAAACCCGATGCCAATCTTGAAAGATCTTTATTGCTAACGGGTTGTATGGCAGGCGTGGCACTCAGCAATGCTTCTTTGTTCTTCACCATTTCTTCAATAGCTGTGAAAGAAGTTGTTTGTGCAAATAACCTGTTGCGTAAATTATTAATCTGTATAAGAATGGATGTATTGAGTTCATCTTCACTCATACTGGCAATTAACCGGTCCTCGGCCTGTTTTTCCATCATTTTTGCTCTTGCACTATCGGGCAACGGACTGGCTTCAAAAATGGAACGGTAAACCAGGTTGTCTCTCTTTTCAATTTCATGAAGTTGTTGGTTCATCCGCCTGATCTCTTCGCTCAGAATAGAATAGTTATCTTTAATGCGGCTGTTTTCGTTCAACAATTTTTTTTCGTTGGCTGAAGGGAAATAGCGATACGATACCTGCATGAATAAAAAACCTGCTACAGATACTGCCGCAAGGAAACTGAATATCTGCAGCAGCTTTACACGCAGCGGAGTTACCAGTTTTTCATACCGGAGTGTATTGGTATTATAGAAATACTTGATTTTCTTCATATGGACAATCCGGTGTGCACAGGTTTGGCTTAACTTTGCTTCCCATTACGGGAGGGTGCACAAATATAAGTGTATCACCTTTCAAAAATCAATCCAAATACAGGTTGAATATGATGACAGCAGTTGAAATACGACAGAAATTTTTAGATTTTTTTGCCGCTAAAAAGCACCAGATCGTTCCCTCTGCACCGATAGTGGTGAAGAACGACCCTACCTTGCTGTTTACCAATGCAGGCATGAACCAGTTCAAGGATTATTTCCTGGGCAACCGCAAGCCTGATTATATACGAGTGGCCGATACACAAAAATGTTTGCGGGTAAGCGGTAAACATAACGACCTGGAAGAAGTGGGTGTAGATACTTATCACCACACCATGTTTGAGATGCTGGGCAACTGGAGCTTTGGTGATCCTGTCCAGCCATCGGCAGGATATTTTAAAAAAGAGGCTATTGCATGGAGCTGGGAATTATTGACAGAAGTATATGGAATTTCAAAAGACCGTTTATATGTAACCGTTTTCGAAGGTGATATAAACTTGCCTGCCGAAGCTTCAGCGAAGGCAGGAGAAGCATTACCAAAAGACGAAGAGGCCTGGAATGAATGGAAGAAGGTAATTGCAGAAGACCGCATTTTGCCGGGGAGTAAAAAAGATAATTTCTGGGAAATGGGTGATACCGGTCCCTGTGGCCCCTGTACCGAAATTCATGTGGATTGCAGAACAGATGCAGAAAGAAAATTAGTTGATGGAAAAACCTTGGTGAACAATGATCATCCGCAGGTGATTGAGATCTGGAACAATGTATTCATCCAGTTCAACCGGTTGAAAGATGGATCATTGGAACAGCTTCCTGCCAAACATGTGGATACAGGCATGGGCTTTGAACGATTGGTTCGTGTAATACAAAACAAAACCTCTAATTACGATACTGATATTTTTACCGGCACCATTGCAGCAGTGGAAAAAATTGTTTCGAAAAAATACATCGCCGGTGATGATAAAGAAAGCATAGCATTCCGTGTACTGGCCGATCATATCCGTGCCATCTGTTTCACCATTGCCGATGGGCAGTTGCCATCAAATACAGGCGCCGGTTATGTGATCAGAAGAATTTTAAGAAGAGCCGTTCGTTATTATTATTCGTACCTCAATTATAAGCAACCGTTGCTGCATCAGTTAGTGCCGGTACTTGCTACGCAGTTTGCAAATGTGTTTCCTGAGTTGAAAGCACAGGAAAGTTTTGTGCAGAAAGTAGTGAAGGAAGAAGAAGAAGC